>DATLUU010000303.1:0-2634 GCA_035577885.1 Verrucomicrobiia bacterium | reverse complement strand
CGCCCTGCGGGAGACGCGGCAGCGCTCGCTCGCGAACGCCGTCTATCAGCGCTTCGTGCGCGACTCGGTCGTGGTCACCGACGCCGAGGTACGCACGCAGTGGGAGGGCTTCAAGTGGATGCAGCACTTCCGGCACATCCTGGTCGCCGATCGCATGACCGCCGACCGCGTGCGCCGCGAGCTGATCTCTGGCCAGATCACCTGGGCCGCCGCGGTGAAGAAGTACAGCATTGCCACCAACGACAAGGGCCCCGGCGGCGAGCTGGGCTGGGTCACGCGTGACAAGCTGGACCCCAACGTCGCCTACTGGATCTACGGCCTGAAGCCCGGCGAGACGTCGCAGCCGGTGCAGGACAACGAGGGCTGGCACATCGTGCAGTCGATCGAGCGCAAGCCCGTGGAGCCGCCGTCCTACGAGGCGATGGAGCGGCTGCTCCGCGGGCAGGTGTTCGCCGTCAAGTCCGGCCTGCTCACCGAGCGGCTGCTGGCGCTGCTGCGCGTGCAGAACCAGCTCGTCTACGACACCGCGAACGTCACGTTCGCCTCCAAGGCCTTCCGCGAGACCGTGAAGTACACGCAGCAGCCCATGGCGGCGTCGATGGAGATCGACGGCTCGGTGCCGGAGTTCGCGCCCGCGGATACGGCGCGCATCCTCGCGCGCTGGAAGAACGGCGGCCGCTATTCGCTGGGCGACCTGATCCACGCCTACTCCGACATCCCGCCGATGCTCAGGCCGGCGCTCAACCGGCCCGAGGCGGTGTTCGGCTACGTCGAGACGAGCGTGCTCGAGCCGAGCATCGCCGAGTACGGCGCGCAGAAGGGCCTGGAGAAGGACCCGCTCGTCACCGCGCCCGTGCAGGAGAAGCTCGAGGAGCTGATGGTCGAGCACATGTACCAGGACTCGGTGTTCACCAAGATCTGGGTGAGCAAGGACGAGCGGAAGGCTTACTACCAGAAGAACCTGCCGCTGTTCTTCACCTATCCCACCGTGCGCTTCGCCGCGATCACGCGCCCGAGCAAGGCCGGCTCCGACTCGGTGGAGAAGGCGCTCAAGAAGGGCATGAAAGCCGAGGCGCTGCTGGCGGCGGACTCCGCGGCGGGGCGCGTCTCGGGCAGCATCCAGACGCGGATGCAGAACGAGCAGGGGCCCTACCAGAAGGCGCTGTTCGAGGAGATGCGCCCCGGCGACACGCAGGTGCGCGGTCCCGACAAGAACGGCGACTACGTCGTGCTCCAGGTGCTCGCGTACGACGGCGGGCGCCAGCTCTCCTTCGAGGAAAGCGAGCAGATGATCGACGAGTCGCTGCAGAACCAGAAGTCGGAGAGGGCGCTGAACGAGATGCTCGGGCGACTGCAGAAGCGATACGAGGTGTCGATGCGCCCCGAGCTGGTGATGCTGGTGAAGCTCGTGGACCCGTCGGTCGAGTAGCGCCGGCCTACTGCGGCTTGGTCGCCGGCGCGGGCTTGGGTGGCGGCTTCCACGCCGCCACGCGCGGGCCCTTGAACGGCTCGCAGATCGCGTAGGCTCCGGAGAAGGCGACGAAGCGCTCGCCGCGGCTCACCTCGGGCTCGTCCTTGGGCCCGAACGCGAGCGTGGCCTTGCCCCACTCCACGCACACGGGCCGCTCGCAGCCGGCAAGTGCGCGGCTCGGACGGTGCTTGAAGATCAGGCGGCAGAGTGAGTAGACCGAGTCGGCCACGACCGGGCCCGCGCCCTCGTAGGGCACCGCGAACACCATCCTGAGCCGCGCCACCTGCGGCGTGCGGTCGAGGAGGACGAAGCCCTGGCCGGTGACCGGGAACGGCTGTTTCCAGCCGAAGCCGGGGACCCCCGCCCACTCGGCGCGCATCGCGCCCGCGTTCTCGCCACCCTTCCCCTCCAGGTGCCACCAGGGGCCGAGCGTGTCGCCGGCGGTGGCGCGGAAGAAGACCTGGGCGGTGAAGCCGGTGAACGTCTTCCCCTCGCGGCCCGGGAGGAACGACAGGTAGAGCGTGTCCTCGACGGTCGAGTCCGAGCATGCCGGGCTCCGGGCCTGCTGGGCGCGTCTCGCGCCCCAGGGCGCGTTCCACGACAGGAAGAGCTGCGCGTGGTCCGCCCGGGCTCCTCCCTGCGCCTTCACCACGCTGTCCGCGTGGGCCACGAGCCGCGAGATCGCGCCCAGCGCGCTGAGCGGGTGGGCGACCGTGTCGGCCACGGTTCGGACGCTGTCCTCGAGCGGCTGGGCGGCCGAGGCGGCAGGAGCGCGGCCGAGCGCCAGCGCGAGCGCGGCGAACCCGAGCGCTGCGAGTCCGCGTGTTCGAAAGCCGCTGCCGGACATGGGACTCCTGCGATCTCCTCGCCAGGGCGGGCTAACGGTAGAGCGCCTTCACGGCGCCCCAGGTGGTGCGGCGCGTGGGCACCGCGGCGCAATCGGCCCCCGCTCCTCCCTGCCAGACGGCCCGGTCGCTGACGCCGGACTCGGGTCCGCTGATCAGGATCTCCTCGTCCGCGGGCGTGTGCAGTCGGCGGACGAGCAGTGAATTGAACACCATACAGGCGGGGGTCGCGCAACCGTCATTGCACGTGGTGGTGTTCGTGCTTCGCAAAAGGATGCGGCAGGCCGTGTAGGAGGCGTTCGCGAGCAGGGTGACGGC
>DATLUU010000302.1:0-2411 GCA_035577885.1 Verrucomicrobiia bacterium | reverse complement strand
CCCGGACGCTTCGAGCTCCGGCTGACGATCCCCCAGGACCTCCACGACAAGCTCAAGCGCGCGCAGGAGCTTCTGGGTCACGCCGTTCCGAGCGGTGATATCCCGCAACTGCTCGAGCGCGCGCTGGACGTGCTCATCGCGCAGCAGGAACGGCTCAAGTTCGCCGCAGGGCGCTCTTATACAATTGAGCACGCCGCCGGCTCACGCCCCCAGCCACCTCGCCAGCCACGCGTGCACTTCCCGGTACCAGAGCAATGAGTTCTTCGCCTTGAGCACCCAGTGGTTCTCGTCGGGGAAATACACCAGGCGCGCGGGGACGCCCTTGGCCTTGAGCACGCCGTAGATCAACAAGCCCTGGCCGATGGGCACGCGGTAATCGCGCTCGCCGTGCATCACCAGCATGGGCGTGTTCATGCCTTTGGCGAAGCGAATCGGGGACCACAGGTCCTGCTTCTCGAGGCCATCCCACACCTCGCCGCCGGCGGCGCGGCCGCGACCCTGCGTCACGTCGCTCGCGTACTGCGCGGTGAGGTCCGAGACGCCGGCGTGATTCACGATGCACCTGAAACGATCCGTGTGGCCGGCGATCCAGGTCACCATGTAGCCGCCGTAGCTGCCGCCCGTCACGGCCATGCGCTTCTCATCCACGAGGCCGGATGCGATGAGCAGGTCTGTAGCTCTCATCAGATCTTCGAAGGGCCGCGCCGCCCACTCGCCCTGGATG
Source organism: Verrucomicrobiia bacterium (assembly GCA_035577885.1). GTDB lineage: Bacteria > Eisenbacteria > RBG-16-71-46 > RBG-16-71-46 > RBG-16-71-46 > JAIOPA01. The sequence goes on along the minus strand of DATLUU010000302.1, from coordinate 1,687 downwards.
CGCTGGGCGAAATCCTGGCCCCAGCTCGTGGAGCCCTGGAAGTTGACGAGCGCCACCACGTAGCCGGGCGCGGCGAACGCCTGCGCGTTCCAGCGCGCGTGCCAGAGATCGCCGAACGTGCCGTGGGGGCCGCCGTGGATCATGTGCACCAGCGGATACTTCTTCCCCGTGACGAAGTCCGGCGGCAGTACGAGGAACATCTGCACCGTCTCGCCACGGGAGCCCTCGAACGTGGTTTCGCGGACTTCGCCAGTGTGATACTTGGCGGCGCCCTCTTCCGTGAACTTCGTGATCCTCGAAGTGGGGCCGCCGATCTGGGCGGTGGTGAACACCTCGGCGGGCTCGGACAGGGTCTGGGAAAGGAACGCCACGCGGCCGCCCGCGAGCGGCATGGGCGATGACGCGCTGCCGTCGCCGGTGAGGGCCTTCGGCTCGCCGCTCCCCGAGTAGGTGAAGAGCTTCAAGCGCGCATTCTGCTCGGCTTCGAACACCAGCGCGCCGTCCGCGGCGAACTCCCAGTGCAGGGGCGTGAGATCCCAGTTGGCGAGCCACTCCTCGTGCTTGCCGCTCGCGCGATCCACGCGCATCAGGCGCACGCGGTCGGCGTAGAACTCGATGTCGTGCGTCATGCCGTAGACGAGCCACTTGCCGTCGGGCGAGTAGCGCGGGCGCAGGTCGTCGGCCGGATGCCCGGTGGTGCGGCACGTGAGCGCGCCACCGCTCACGGGCACGGTGTAGATGCGCGACACCACCAGCGAGCGCTGGGCGTCGAACGAGATGCCGGCGAGCGCGATCTCGCGGCCATCGGGGCTGATGTCGTACTGGCCCGAGGGGTCCATCCAGTCGAACCACACCGTCGAATCGGGCGTCAGGTCCCGCACGGTCTCTTTCGCGAACTCGTAGAGAAAGAGATGCGGCACCTCACCAGTCGTGAGCCAGGTGTCCCAGAAGCGATAGAGGCGCTCCTCCGTGACGTGCGCCTTGACCGGGTCGTCCGCGCGCCGCTTGAGCTCGGCCGCGGTCTGCTCGGGCGTGAAGTGGCCCTTGATCACGGTCGCCGCGAACACGAGACCCGAGCCATCGGGCAGCCAGCGCGGGTCGAACACGCCGAGCGGCAGGTCCGTGAGCTTGCGCGGCTCGCCGCCCTCGAGCGACATGAGCATGAGCTGCGTCTTGCCGTTCGCGTCCTTGCGCGTGAATGCCAATTGCTTTCCGTCGGGCGAGACACGCGGGTCCGACGCGGAGGCATCCGGTGTCGTGATCGATGTCGCCGCGCCGCCGCCGACCGGAACGCGATAGAGCTGCGTGCGGCTCTCGTTCTTCTCCAGGTTCCAGCGTGTGATCGGCACCACGAGCGCCTGGCCGTTGGGGAATGCCTGGGGCGCGCCGATGCGCGGCAGCGTCCACAGGTCCTCGGCGGTGATCGGCCGCGTGCCGCGGCGGGCGGGATGGAGCGTGCTGACGGGAGCGCTGGTGGTGGTCATCGGGGAGCCTCGCGTTCAGGGGGTGGTCGCTGCGAAGTCCGCAGCATAGCGCCCCATGGCTCGCCCCGAAGCCCCGACACTACGAGCGCGGCGGGCGCGCCGGACGAGCTCCCCTCGGTGCCTCGCGCCCGCTCGCTCTCCTAGGGGCAGCTGGTCGTACAGGACTGAGTCGAAGTGCCCGCGGCGAAGACCCCGAGCCACTC
>DATLUU010000301.1:0-2980 GCA_035577885.1 Verrucomicrobiia bacterium | reverse complement strand
GGCCGGGCTCTGGATCTCGCCTGTGGCTCCGGCCGCGCGGCGGTGTTCCTCGCGCTCGAAGGCTGGGACGCTGAGGGCTGGGACGTAGATGCGTCCGCACTCGAGCGCGCGCAGGCGCTCGCGGCGCGTCACGGCGTCGGCGCGCGCTTCGCCCTCGTGGATCTCGAAGGCGACACGCCACCCGAGCCCGCGGCGCCGTTCGACCTGGTCGTGGTCGTCCGCTACCTCCACCGCCCGCTCTTCCCGTGGATCGAGCGCTCACTCGCCCCGGGGGGCATCCTGCTCTACGAGACCTTCCGCGAGGGCCAGCAGCGGTTCGGTCCGCCGCGGCGCGCGCGGCACCTGCTCCGCTCCGGCGAGCTGACCACGACCTTCCCGTCGCTCGTCGTCGAGCACCACGAGGAGACCCCGGCCAACGCACCGCCGCTGCTCGCGCGGCTCGTGGCGCGAAAGCCGCGCTAGGCCTACCGGCTGGGCGCGGGCTCGGCGGCGAGCAGGGCGGCGCCGGTCGTGGGCTCGAACAGCAGCACGCCATCGGGCCGGGCGGCGAGTGCCGCGCGCGTGCCCAACGCCGGTGTACTGCCTCCGGTCGCGCGCGAGATGTGGCTTCCCGCGGTCGACTTCCAGTAGAGCAGCGTCTCGCTCCCGAGCGGCTCCACCACCTCGAGCGTCGCCGGCAGCCCCGGCTCCGCCACGTTCAGGTCCTCGGGCCTCACCCCCACCGTGACCGCGCTCCCGCCGCGACCGGCGAGTGCTGCGCGCTGTGGCTCTCCCAGGTTCCAACGTGCGCCCGCGACCTCGACGCTCGTGCCGTCGGCTCCGGCGCGCGCCTCGAACAGGTTCACGGGCGGGGTGCCGATGAAGCCGGCGACGAACGTGTTCGCCGGGCGCGCATAGAGCGTGTGCGGATCGGCGACCTGCTGGAGCACACCGCGATTCAGGACCGCGATCCGGTCGCCCATCGTCATCGCCTCGACCTGATCGTGCGTGACGTAGATCATCGTCGCCCCCACGCGCCGGTGGAGACGGCGGATCTCGGCGCGCATCTCCACGCGCAGCCTGGCGTCCAGGTTCGACAGTGGCTCATCGAAAAGGAACACCTTGGGCTCGCGCACCATCGCCCGGCCCAGCGCCACGCGCTGGCGCTCACCGCCCGACAGCTCGCGCGGCCGGCGCTCGAGGTAGCGCTCGATGCCGAGCGCGCCCGCCGCGGTCTCGACGCGGCGGCGGATGTCCTCGCGCGGCACCTTCCGCAGCTTCAACCCGAACGCCAGGTTCTCGAACACGCTCATGTGCGGGTAGAGCGCGTAGTTCTGGAACACCATCGCCACGTCGCGATCGCGCGGCGCGATGTCGTTGACGACCCTGCCGCCGATGCGGATCTCGCCGCCCGTCACCTCTTCCAGCCCCGCCACCATGCGCAGCAGCGTGGACTTGCCGCAGCCTGAAGGACCGACGAGCACGAGGAACTCGCCCTCGGCCACGGCCAGCGTCACCTCCTTGACCGCGAAGCCTCCGTCGCGGCCGAACGACTTGCTGACGGCGGCGAGCTCAACCCCGGACATCGGCGCGCCTCCAGCGCCGGCCGAGCAGGTCCACGGCGACGTAGCCCGCGAGCAGCAGCAGCGCGCCGATCACGAGCCAGGCGAGCTTCGCCTTGAGCGCGTGCATGAGCGCATCCGGGTCGGTGAGGAGCTGCGGGTCGCTCCCCAGCACCTCCTGGCCGAAGCGCGCGAGCACGTAGCTCCAGGCGAACGAGCCGAGGAGCGTGCTCAGCGTGAACGGCAGGAACTTCATGCGCGCCACGCCGGCGGGCAGCGACACCAGGTGGCGCACCACCGGCAGCAGCCGCGCGAAGAAGATGCCGACGACGGAGTAGTGATGGATCCACTGTTCGGCGAGGAGCCACTTCTTCTCCGGCAGGAACACGTAGCGGCCGTAGCGCAGGATCAGCGGCCGGCCGATCGCGCGCGCCACCCAGTAGGACACCGCCGAGCCGAACCACGAGCCGGCGGTGGCTGCGAGCACCACGCCCCAGAACGTGAACCGGCCCTGCGAAGCCCAGTAGGCCGCCGGCGGCACCACGATCTCCGAGGGCAGCGGGAACACGGTGGACTCGATCGCCATCATCAGGAACACGCCCGTGTAGCCGAGGTCGTGCACGAACTGCATCCACGACGCGAACCAGGCGTGGAACATGCGGCGGCCCCGTGCGGCGCGCTAGCGCGCCGCCACCCCCGGCTGGGCGGGGATGCGCTCGGCCCAGGCGAAATCGTCACCGTCGGCGTGCACGCGCCCCATCGCCGTCTCCGGATCGTGCTCGAGCACGATCCATGCGCCCTCCGCCACGGCGCGCGTCAGGAGCGCGCGCTTCTCCTCCATGGTCTCGATCGCGGCCATGTCATAGCCCATGACGAACGGGATGCGCACGTGCGCCGCGGTGGGGATCAGGTCGCTCACGTAGTAGGCCGCCTGCCCCTCGCCCGAGACGCGCACGAGCTGCTGGCCGCGCGTGTGCCCGTTCACGGTGATCGTCTCGAATCCCGGCCACGGATGCTGGGGCCCGTCCCAGAGGGTGAGCACGCCCGCCTCCATGAGCGCGTCGTAGTTCTCGGGCATGTAGCTCGCGCGCTCGCGCGGGTTCGGGGCGTGCGCGTTCTCCCAGTTCCGCCGCTGCACGTACCAGCGCGCGTTCGGGAACGCCGGCTCGAGCCCTTTCGCACCGCGCTTCGTCGAGCCGCCGGCGTGGTCGAAGTGGAGGTGCGTGAGCACGACGTCGGTGATGTCGCCGGGCTCGAGGCCGAGCCCCGCGAGCGAGTGCTCGAGCGAAGGCTCGGGCTCGACCCGGTAGATGTCCTTCAACTTGTCGGTGAACTTGTCGCCCAGGCCGTCGTCCACGAGCACGGTGCGGCCGTGGCCGCGCAGCAGCCAGCAGCGCATGGCGAGCCGGATGCGGTTGCGCTCATCGGCCGGGTTCGTG
>DATLUU010000300.1:0-2044 GCA_035577885.1 Verrucomicrobiia bacterium | reverse complement strand
TCTACTCCGGCACCAGCGAGATGCAGCGGAAGATCATCGCCAGCTGCCTCGGGCTATGAACGTCCACCGGCTGCTGCCGCGGCTGGTCACGCTCTCCGCGGAGCGGCATCCCAGTGCGCCGGCGATCGTCATGGACGGCGTCACGCTCGACTACAGCGAGCTCGAGCAGCGCTCGAACCGTTTCGCCCGTTCGCTCGTGGCGCACGGCGTGCGCCGCGGCGATCGCGTGGCGCTGTGGCTCCCCAAGTCGCCCGACGCCATCGTCGCGCTCTACGGCATCATGAAGGCGGGCGCGGCGTACGTGCCCGTGGATCCCGCATCGCCCGCGGTGCGGCTCGCCTACATCGCTCACGACTGCGAGGTGGCGGGCCTCGTCACCACCCGCGACCGCGCCGCGGCGCTGGACGAGGCGTTCGCCGGTCGCGCGCCGATGCGCGCGCTGTGGTTCGCCGACGAGAGCGACCCGCGCGCCGAGCTGCCGCGCGTGGCGGGCCTGCCCGGCGTGCCGTGGGCGGCGCTCGCCGCCGAGGACTCGCGCGCGTTCGACTCGCCGGCGCTCGAGGACGATCTCGCCTACATCCTCTATACCAGCGGCTCCACCGGCGAGCCCAAGGGCGTGATGTTGTCGCATCGCAACTGCCGCGTGTTCACCGATTGGGCGGCGGAGACGTTCGCGCTCACCGAGCGCGACCGGGTCGCCAACCAGGCGCCGTTCCACTTCGATCTCTCCACGTTCGACCTGTTCGCCACCGCCGCGGCCGGCGCGGCGCTGCACCCGGTGAGCCCGCGCATCGCCGCGTTCCCCGCCGCGGTCGCCGCGCGGTGGGTCGAGGAGCGGCTCTCGGTGTGGTACTGCACGCCCAGCTCGCTGGTGCTGATGCTCACGCGCGGCGGGCTCGAGAAGCGGGACCTGTCCGCGCTGCGCGTGCTGCTGTTCGCGGGCGAGGTGTTCCCGAACAAGTACCTGCGCCAGCTGATGGCGCTGGCGCCGCACGTGCGCTTCGCGAACCTGTTCGGGCCCACGGAGACCAACGTGTGCACGTGGCTCGAGGTGAAGCAGGCGCCGGAGGGCGAGACGCCGCTGTCGATCGGGCGCGCCTGCCCGTACGACGAGGCGCTGGTGCTCGACGAAGCCCTGCGCCCGGTGCCCGCGGGTGGCGTCGGCGAGCTGTGGGTGCGCGGCGCCTCGGTGATGCGCGGCTACTGGGGGAGCCCCGAGCGCTCGGCGCTGGCGCTCCAGACCATCGACATCGCGCCCGGCATCCGCGACCGCGCGTATCGCACCGGCGACCTCGCGCGCGTGCTGCCCGACGGCAACCTCGAGTTCCTCGGCCGCCGCGACCACCAGGTGAAGACGCGCGGCTACCGCGTCGAGCTGGGTGAGATCGAGACGCGGCTCGCCGCGCACCCCGGCGTGGACGAGGCCGTGGTGCTGGCGGTGCCGGACGACGAGATCACGAACCGCCTGGCGGCCGTGGTCGTGTGCCGGGCCGGCGCGGAGGTGAGCGCGGACGAGCTCAAGCAGCATTGCGCGCAGACGCTCCCCCGGTACATGGTTCCCGAGTCGGTCGAGTTCCGGAAGGAGCTGCCGCGCACGAGCAGCGGCAAGGTGGACCGCCGCGCGCTGCTCGATCCGAACGCGACGAAGGGAGCGAGATGAGCCTGAGCCCCACCGAAACCGCGATCCGCCAGTTCCTGGTCGAGGACGTGTTCTACGACCGCGACCTCTCGAAGCTCGGCGTCGACGACTCGCTGCTCGCGAACGGCCTGCTCGACTCGATGGCGATCTTGAAGACGGTCACGTTCTGCGAGGAACAGTTCGGCATCACCATCCCCGACCAGGAAGTGCTGCCGGATCACTTCGAGAGCGTGCGCGCGATCGCGAAGCTGGTGGAGCGGGTGCGCGGGAAGTAAGCGGGGGTTCGGCTCCTAGAAATCCATCCGCAGGCCGAAGTGGACCGAGCGCGGGGAGCTGAACATGTCCGACCTGTGCGTGGCGAGCGCGTAGGCGTGATCCGGGTCGATCCCCTCTTGGCGTAGCAGG
>DATLUU010000299.1:0-8871 GCA_035577885.1 Verrucomicrobiia bacterium | reverse complement strand
TCGTACGTGCTGACGACGAACACCGGGATGCCCGCCGCGGCGAGCGGCGCGGTGAGCCCGCTCACGACCCCGGTGAGGCCGAACGGCAGCGGGCCCACGACCTCGAACGCGCGCCAGTCCCTCTCCACGTGCTGGTCGACGGAAGGCGGCAGGTCGTCCTCGCTGCAGACGACCGAGAGCTCATGCGGCGTGCGCGTGATCGACCAGAACTCGACCGAGGCGTGGAGCACCCAGGCGGGGAACGGCGCCTCCGGCGGGAAGCGGCAGACGGCGAGCCGCCACGGGGTCTCGCGCAGCTTGAGCCTCGGCGGCGGGTTCCCCGCCGGCCGGCTCACGGAAAGACGGTCTCGCCCTCGTCGTCCATCACGACGATGGCCGAGCACGGACAGGTCTCGGCGGCCTCCAGGACCTTCTCCGGTGTCTCGGATTCGGGGTCGAGGATGGTCGCCTTGTTCTTGCTGTCCATGCCGAACGCGCCGGGCGCGATCTCCTGGCACTGGCCATGGCCACAGCACTCTCGATGGATGATGCGGATCTGCATGAGGGGTCTCCGAGAGCGCGACATGGTGGGGCATGGCTGCGGGGCGTTCAAGCGGGTTGTCGGCCGGAGCGCACGCGTTCTAGAGTCAACTGTTCACTTTCGACCTCGGCCCTCACGCGGGAACGCCCCATGGATGCCCTCGATCGCTACCTCGAAGACCACAAGCCCCAGTTCCTCGAGAACCTGAAGGCCGCGCTCCGCATCCCCAGCGTGAGCGCGCAGCCCCAGCACAAGGCCGACGTGCAGCGCTGTGCGGAGCACATCGCGGCGCACTTGAAGAAGATCGGGATGACGCGCGCCGAAGTGGTGAAGACGTCCGGCCATGCCGTGGTCTACGCCGAATGGCTCGGCGCGCCCGGCAAGCCCACCGCGCTCCTCTACGGTCATTACGACGTGCAGCCGGTCGAGCCGCTGGAGCTGTGGAAGACGCCGCCGTTCGAGCCCACCGAGCGAGACGGCAAGCTCTACGCGCGCGGCGCCTGCGACGACAAGGGCCAGGTCTACATGCACCTCAGCGCGATCGAGGCGCATCTCGCGGTGAACAAGAAGTTGCCGATCAACCTGAAGCTCGTGATCGAGGGTGAGGAGGAAGCAGGCAGCGAGAGCCTCGAGGGGTTCCTCACCGGCCGGCGCAAGGAGCTGGACGCCGACGTCATCCTGGTGAGCGACACCGGCATGCCGGCGCCCGACCAGCCCGCGCTCACGTACGCGCTCCGCGGCATCTGCTACACGCAGATCGAGATCGTGGGCCCGAGCCGCGACCTGCATTCGGGCGTGTTCGGCGGCGCGGTGAAGAACCCCGCGAACGCGCTCGCCGGCATCATCGCCGGGCTCATGGACGCCGACGGCCGCATCACCGTGCCCGGCTTCTATGACAAGGTCCGCGAGCTGACGCCCGCCGAGCGCGAGGCGTACGCCGCCGTCCCCTTCGACGAGAAGGGCTTCATCGCCGAGACCGGCGTGGTGCAGCCGTTCGGCGAGAAGGGGCGGAGCACGCTCGAGCGCATCTGGTCGCGGCCGACGCTGGACGTGAACGGCATGTGGAGCGGCTACACGGGCGAGGGCAGCAAGACCGTGCTGCCGAGCTTCGCCGCCGCCAAGGTGAGCATGCGGCTCGTGCCCGACCAGGATCCCAAGGCGATCTTCGCCGCGTTCGAGAAGCACGTCCGGGCGCTGGCGCCGCCGTCGGTGAAGGTGACGGTGAAGGACCTGCACGGCGCGAGCCCGTGGATCACGTCGCCCGAGCACCCCATGCTCCAGGCCGCGGTGCGCGCGCTGGCGCGCTCGTGGACCAAGAAGCCGGCGCTGATCCGCGAGGGCGGCTCGATCCCGGTGATGGCGACGTTCCAGCACACGCACAACCTGCCCTGCATCCTGATGGGCTTCGGCCTCCACGACGACCAGGTGCACGCGCCGAACGAGAAGTTCTCGCTCACGAGCTTCCACGGCGGCACCCGGAGCTGCGCCTATCTTTATGAGGAGCTCGGCATCGGCGCACGAGCCGAAGCGGGGGCGGCCGCTCGAGGCCACGGCGCGTAGCGGGAGCGAGGAGCGGCCCCCGCTGAAAACCACCTGGGGAGTGCTGAAAGAGCGCTCGAGGTGGCGCCGGTTCGCAGCAGGTGGGGTGAACCCCGTATTCCCCGGATCGCCCGCCCGGAGCTAGCTTCGGGTCGTCTGCGACATGCGAGCGATCGGGGACGTGGAATGCCACCTCAGGGAACGGGGCGTGGTCGCCCCGGCCGCTCGCATCGGCGTACGCCGTTCGCATGCTGCGCGCTCGTCGTGCTCCTGGCCTGGATCGATCCCGACGGGGGATCCGGCGCGCGCGCGGCCCCGCCCGCCAGCCGCATCCGGATCACCGTGTCGCATTCGGAGCACGGCGGGATCGTGCCCTCGCATCCGGCGCCCGTGGCGCCCGGCAGCACGGTGCGGTTCGGCATCTTCCCGAGCACCGGCTACCACCTCGACTCGCTGTTCGTGGACGGCGAGCCGGTGCGGCCCGGGTCCGAGCTGGTGCTGAGTGATGTCCGCGGGCCCCACCGCGTCACCGCCACGTTCGCGCGCAGCGTCTACGTCATCGTCGCCACCTCCGGTCCGCACGTGACCGTCACGCCCTCGGGCCTCGTGCCGGTGCCCCACGGCCGGAGCCAGTCGTTTCTGTTCGCGGCGGACCCCGGATACCAGGTGAACGAGGTGCTCGTCGACGGCAGCGCCGTGCGCCCCCGCAAGCGCTACACGTTCACGAGCGTGGAGGCGGAGCACCGGATCCTGGTCCGCACCGAGCACCACGCGGCCACGGTCATCGCGCCCGAGCCCGGCGAGCTGTGGCTCGCGGGCGAGACGCGCGAGGTCCGCTGGCAGCCGCTGGAGAAGGAGGATGCGGACTCGGCCGAGGTCCGCGTCTCGTATCACGGGCCCGACGGGCCGTGGGCGCCGATCTGGCGCGGCCTTTTCCGCACCGGCTCGGCGGACTGGGAGGTGCCCGCGCTCGACTGCGACAGCCTCGTCCTGTGCGTGGCCACGGTCGACTCGGGCTCGACACCCGGGCTCGACTACAGCAGCGGCCTGGTCCGCGTGCGCTCCACGGTGGCGGGCGACGGCGCCACGCTCTTCTACGTGCGCGCGTCGCCAAGCCCGGCCCCCGTGGGGCCGGTGCGGCTCGATTACTCGGTGCCCATCCCGGGCGAGGCGACGCTGGAGATCTTCACCGTGAACGGACGCGAGGTCTGGCGCTGGTCGGCGGGCTTCACCCCGACGGGCCGTCGGAGCGCGACGTGGGACGGGCGACTCGCGGGCGGCGGGCCGGCACAACCCGGCGTCTACTTCGCGCGCCTCACCACGCACAGTGGCGTGCGCAACTGCCGGCTCGTGCTGCTGCCGTAACACAGGCTCTCCGCACCGGGCTGCCGAGCGTCAGCGAGGCATTCTGTAGACATCCGGCGCCCACTTCTCCATCCAGCGTTTCGGATCGGCGAGCGGGGTGAAGCCGAACTTCTCGTAGAGGCCGTGCGCATCGCGCGTGAGCAGGATCCAGCGCCGGAAGCCCTGCAACTCCGGGTGCGTGGACATCACCTCCATCAGCCAGCGGCTCAGGCCACGGCCGCGCCATGGCTCGAGCACGTACACGTCGCCCACGTAGGCGACCGTGGCGAAGTCGGTGACCACGCGCGCGAAGCCCACCTGCCGCGCGCCCTCGTAGATGCCGAAGCAGAGCGCGTGGCGCAGCGAGCGCTCGAACACGTCGCGCGGGATGCCGCGCGCCCAGTACGAGTTCGAGAGGTAGTCGTAGATGCCGTCGACGTCGAGCCGCGCGGGATCGGTGCTGATCGTGAACCCGTCGCGCTGCCACTCGCCGTGCAGCGATCCTCCCGCGGCGGGCGCCATCAGTTGCTGCGGTAGTTGCCGAACTTCAGCTCCACGCCGAAGTCCTGCTGCTTCAAGAGCGTCATCGCGCCCTGCAGGTCGTCCTTGTCGGGGCCGGAGACGCGCACCACCTCGGCGTTGATCGAGGCCTGCACGCGCTTGAGCTTCGCGTCCTTGAGGCAGCGCACCACGTCCTTCGCCTGCTCCGCGGTGAGCCCATCCTGGATCGCCACCACCTGCCGGCTCGTGGAGCCGGCAGCGGTCTCGACCTTGCCGGGCTTCAAGTTCTTGAGCGGCACCTTGCGCTTCACCATCTTCGACTGCACCACGTCCCACACCGCGTTCAGGCGGTTCTCGTCGGGTGCCGCGAGCGTGATCGTCTTCGCTTTGGTGTCGAGGTTCAGCTCCACTTTCAAGCCCTTGAAGTCGTAGCGCTGCGTGATCTCCTTCGTGGCCTGGTCCACGGCGTTCTGCACCTCCATCATGTCCACGCCGGTGGTGACGTCGAACGAGTTGCTGCCTGCCATGCCCAGCCCTCCTTGGGGAAGTGGTCGTCAGGCCCGGCGGCGACGCGCGGCCGGGCGCTTGGTCGTCGGCGTCGCGCGCGACGGGGCACGGGCCGCCGCGAGCCTCGCGGTCACCTCGCGCGCGGCACCGCCGGGCGAGCCCGAGAGCACCTCGTCGCGCAGCGCGGCGATCGCCTGGCGCTGCGTCGCCCACAACACGCGCTTCGAGGCCTCGGTGAGCGTGACGAACGCGTAGCGGTCGTGTTCATGGGAAAGATGCACCGGATCGGTCCAAGCCGCCTCGGCCGCGAACACGGGCACGACGCGGATGTGGTCGCGACCGGGGTCGTAGAACGTGGCCAGGTGCTCGAGCGCCCACCAGCGGACGGGGGTGAGGCCGGTTTCCTCGCGCACTTCGCGCACCGCGGCCGCGATCGCGGTCTCGCCGCGCTCGATACCGCCCGTCACCGGCTGCCATACGCCCGCGAGAGAACGCTGGGGCGAGCGACGTATCAGCAACAACTCCACACGCTTACCGCGCCGTCGAAAGACGTGCACCTCGACCTGCGTCGCGCTGACCGGGATCACGCGCGGCAAGATAGCGTGCGCTCGCACCGGTAGCCAGCGCGGCGAACGAGCTTTGGCCCCGCCCGCGCCGGCTTCCGGACCCGAGGTCACCTCGTCACGGTGGACCGGCTCACGGGCGCGTTCTGGCTTGACCCGACCGGGACCTTCGACTAGGGTTCCGCCGCCTTCGTCAGCCGTTGGAAACATTACGGTTGGCCCAAGGTTTGTGAAAAGTTTCTCTAATGGTTTCAGTCTCCGAGGTCGGCCCGCATGGCACCTCCGCAGGACAAGAAGCCGGACGATCCGAAGCGGGACCCGTCGGGCATGCGGAGCGCGGCGACCCTGCTCGCGATCCCCTCCCTGCTCATCATCTCGCCGCTCGTCGGATTCTTCCTGGGGGATCTCGGCGACAAGCGGTTCCACACCTCTCCGTGGCTCGCACTCATAGGACTCGCGTTCGGGTTCGCGGCGGCGGCACGAGAGGTCGGGATCATCTACAAGAAGTACCTCGAAACACAGGAGCGCTGAGCCGCAGCCGCCCCTCCGAGGGCGGCACGCGCGGCGACCGAGATCATGGGCCTCGAATTCCTCGCGCGCGTACGCCACACGTCCACCTGGCTGGGCGGTGTGATCGCGCTGATGGCTGCCACGTACGTGAGCCCGATGCTGGGGCTCGCGTTCGCGGCCGGCGCGCTGTGGTCGCTCGTGAACCTGCAGCTCCTCGAGCGGCTGGTGGTCGGCATCACCGGGCCGGCTCGCGGCACTGCCGACGGCGTGCGCCGCGTCGGCTTCGCCGCCATCGGCATGCTGTTGCTGTTCGCGGCCGGCGGCGTGCTGCTCATGCTGCTCTCGCCCGCGGCGCTGGTCGCGGGCTTCGTGCTGCCGCTCGCGGTGATCGTGGTCAAGGCCGGCACGCAGGTCCTGCTCGGCTCGCGCGCCTGGCGCGGGCTCGTGACCCATCGCTGGCGCGCCGGGATCGCGGCGCTGGCGCTCGCGACCGTGACCTGGTTCGCGCTCGGCGCGCTCACGAACGCGGGCGGGCAGCCGGCGGGGACACCCGCGGGGACCACGGTCTCGGAGCAGCAGCATGGCGCCCCCACCGCGGCCCACGGGGAGGCGACGGCCGAGCCGGAAGGCGAGGCCTCCAAAGAAGGCAAGTCCGAGGGCTTCACCAACATCATCGCCCTCGTCACCGGCGCCTTCCCCCATGCCGCCTGGGCGCGCTTCCTCGAGCACTATGAAGTGCTCGTCTTCTCCCTGCTCGTCGCGCTCGTGCTCCTGTTCGTCGCGTTCCGCGCCAGCCGCGATCCGCAGCTCGTCCCGAGCGGGCTCCAGAACGGCGTCGAGATGGTGGTGGAATCGCTCTCGGACTTCATCGTCAGCATCCTCGGCCCCAAGAACGGGCCGCGCTTCGTGCCGTTCCTCGGCACGCTGTTCATCTACATCCTGTCGATGAACCTGTTCGGCCTGATCCCGTTCATGCATTCGCCCACGGCGAGCTTGAACGTGACGGTAGCGTTGGCTCTCACCGTGTTCGTGTACGTGCAGTTCATCGGCTTCAAGGAATTGGGCCCGCTCGGCTGGCTGGACCACATGCTCGGCAGCCCGCGCGACCTCACCGGCTGGCTCCTGGCGCCGCTCATGCTGCCGATCCACATCCTCGGCGAGCTGGCGAAGCCCATCTCGCTCTCGTGCCGACTGTTCGGGAACATCTTCGGCGAGGACATGCTGCTGGTGGCGTTCGCCACGCTCGGCGTCACCATGCTGCCGTTCAAACAGCTGCCGTTCGGCGTCCCGATGCACGCGATCTTCTTCCCGCTGGCGCTGCTCGGCAGTGCCCTGCAGGCGTTGGTGTTCACCGTTCTCAGCTCCATTTACATCCTCCTCATGCTGCCGCACGAGCATCACGACGAGCACGGGCACGAGGGGGATGCGCAACACGCCCACTAGCCCATCAGGAGGTATCTCAATGGATCTGCATGCTGCACTATCCCTCGGTCTTCCCATCGGAATCGGCATCGCCGCCATCGGCTCGGGAATCGGCCTCGGCCTGATCGGCCAGGGCGCCATGCAGGCCATCGGCCGCCAGCCGGAGGCCACGGGCAAGATCCAGCTCGCCATGATCATCATCGCCGCGCTCGCCGAGGCGCTCACGATCTATGCGTTCGTGACCATGTTCCTCCTGCAGGGCAAGATCTGACGCCCCACAGGCGCATGAACTCGCCGCTCCCGCGTGTCCGCGCGGGCCGGCAAACGGAGCACGCATGAACCTGATCGACATCCGCATGGTCGGCACCCAGATCCTGGGCTTCCTGATCCTGCTCTGGGGCCTGAGCAAGTGGGCTTGGGGACCCCTCACCGCCCAGCTCGAGAAGCGCCGGCAGCGGATCGCCGGCGAGTTCGCCGAGGCCGAGCGCCGGCAGAACGCCGCCGACCAGTTGAAGGCCAAGTTCGAGCAGGATCTCCGCGGCATCGACGCCCAGGCACGCGCCAAGCTCCAGGAGGCGGTGTCCGAGGGGCAGAAGGTGGCGGGCGAGATCCGCGCCCAGGCGAACTCCGAGGCACAGGCCCGCATGGCCCGCGCCGAGGAGGAGATGATGCGCGAGCGCGAGAAGGCGAAGGAGCTCCTGAAGGAGCAGATCATCGCGCTCTCGATCGCCACGGCCGAGAAGATCTTGAAGTCGAAGCTCGACGAGCCCGCGCACCGGAAGCTCGCAGGGCAGTTCATCGACGAGGTCGGGGCCCTTCGATGAAGAATCGCAGGAAGAGGACTCGCCGTTGATCAAGGACGCCTCGGTCGCCGCGCGCTACGCCCGCGCCCTGCAGATCCTTACCGAGAAGCAGGCGGCGAAGGCGGGACGTGCGCATATCCCGCTGCTGGAACAAACCCTCGAGGAGCTCCAGGGGCTCGCGCAGCTGCTCGCGCACGGCACGCGGCTCGGCAAGTTCGTCCTCGACCCGCAGATCAGCCCGGCCGACCGGCGACGGGTGCTGGAGCAGGGGCTCGCCCAGCGCGTGCTGCAGTCGGTACGCGTGTTCGCGGACCTGCTGCTGCGGAAGAAGCGCATCGCCCTGCTCGAGGCGATCGCGCACGAGTTCCAGGCCATCGTCGAGCGCGCGAAGGGCCTCGAGCGCGCCACGGTGGTGAGCGCGGTGCGACTCACCGACGGCGAGCGCGACCGGCTCCACCGCGAGCTCGAGCGCTTCACCGGCAAGAAGATCGTCCTCGAATCCCTCGTCGACGCGTCGCTCGTGGGCGGCGCCTACGTGCGCATCGGCGATCGCGTCATCGATCGCAGCGTGAGGAGCCTCCTCGGCTCGCTCGCGCAGCAGCTCTACGAAGTGAGCGTGTAGCCGTGATCCCGAACGGCGCGCGCCGCACACCACACTGAACCAACGGGGCTTCCACCCATGGCTTTCCGACCGGAAGAAGTGAGCGCCATCCTGGCGCAGGAACTCGAACGCTACGAGGCCAAGCTCGAGACCAAGAGCGTGGGCAGCGTGCTGTCGGTGGGCGACGGCATCGCGCGCCTGTGGGGGCTCGAGGACGCCATGGCCGGCGAGCTGATCCGCTTCCCCGGCGACGTCATGGGCATGGTGCTGAACCTCGAGGAAGACAACGTCGGCGCGGTGCTGTTCGGCTCGGACAAGAACATCAAGGAAGGCGACCGCGTCGAGCGCACCGGCAAGATCGCCTCGGTGCCGGTCGGCAAGGCGATGATCGGGCGCGTCGTGAACGCCATCGGCCAGCCGGTCGACGGCAAGGGCCCGATCGGCGCGGACAAGCTCCGCAACATCGAGTTCAAGGCGCCGGGCGTGATCGACCGCCAGCCGGTGAAGGAGCCGCTCCAGACCGGCATCAAGGCCATCGACGCGATGATCCCCATCGGGCGC
>DATLUU010000298.1:0-2304 GCA_035577885.1 Verrucomicrobiia bacterium | reverse complement strand
GCGGACCAGGATCGTCCGTGACCCGATCCGCCCCCGGCATGGGCCGCGCCGCGGTCGCATGCGCGTCCGCGCTGCTCGCGGTCGCGCTGCTGCCGTTGGCGGGCGCCGCGCACGCGGCCCGGCGGCCGAAGATCGTCGCGGCACCGGACAGCGTGAAGGCGCGGTCCGGTCTGGTGATCGTCACTGGGCCGAACGCTGCCTCGGCGGACCTGACGCCGGTGCGTACGGGCGGCGATCCGTTCCTGCACGCGCTCGCGCGCGCCGCGCTCGAGCACGCGCACGGCGACTGGGTCGGGGTGGTGGACGCACTCGCACCGCTCGCACTCGAGCGCGCGCAGCCGGACTCGCTCGCGCCGGATGCCGACCGCGCCGCGTTCCTGCTCGGGCACGCATGGCTCTCACTCGGCCAGCGCGAGCGGTTCGCGGCGCTGGCGCACGCGGTCGCGACCTGGCCCACGCCGACGCCGTACACGCGCTGGCTCGGGTTCGAATCGAGGCTCCAGGGCGACGCGCAGGAGCAGGCCGTGCGCACCGGGGACCGCACGGCCGACGCGCTGGCGGCGAGCCAGCTCCTGCGCGACGGCCGGCCCGAGGCGGTGTTGGCGCTCGTGCCCGCGGGCACGCGCGATCCCCTCCTGGTCGAGCTGCGCGCGCAGGCGCTCGAGCGGATGGGACGTGACGCGCGCGCCGAGTGGGAGCTGGTCGCGAGCGCGGATACGACCTCGCTGGGTCGCGACCTCGCGGGCGCGGCGCTGGTGCGGCTCGCGACGCTCGCGGCCGAGCGACACGACGATCCGAGGCCCTGGCTCGCGCGCGTGAGCGATGCCAGCCGCTACGCAGCGGTCGCGCGTCACATGGCGGCACTCGCCACGCTCGAGCGCGGCGACGCGGGCAGCGCTTCCGCGCAGCTCGAGGCGTTGCGCGCCTCGGCGCCCGACTACGCGAACCGGCGCGAGGTGGACCAGGTGCTGGCGGGTCAGGCCATGGATGCGCAGCACTGGGACGAGGCGTTCCAGCGCTATGCCGCGGCCGATTCGGACTGGGCGCGCGAGCGCGACGGCTTGAGCGCGCGGCTCGCGCCGGATTCCGCGGCGTCGCTGTGGCGGGCCTGGGAGCACGATCGCTCGATCGCCGAGGCGCTGGTGATCGATGGCCTGCCGGCCGCCTCGCTCACCGAGCGTCTGTCCGCTGCGGCCGCCGACCTCTCGAGCCTCCCGGCCACGAGCGAGCCGGCGTTCGGCACGCCCCTGCCCCTGCCCGGCTCGGGCCTCTCCGTTCCGCCGCCGCCTCCCGGGGCCTGGGACTCCGTGGCCGCCTCGGCGCGCGAGCTGGCGACCGCGCGCGGCCTCGAGGTGCTCACCGCGGACTCGCTCGATCGCGAGCGCGGCCGGCTCGCCGACCTCCGCCGCTACCTCGGCGCCGGGCTCCACGAGGCGCGCGGCCAGGCGGACACGCTCGCGGAGAACACCCAGTGGCTGGAGATGCTCGTGCGCGAGATGGACGAGACGGCGCGGCAGCTGATGGCGCTCCGCGACACCGCCACGCTCCGCTTCCAGCGGCGCGCGGCGATCGTGATGGAGCGGGCGAAGCTCCACGAGAGCTGGCTCGCGGCGATGGAGCACTTCTACTTGAAGGGCCCGGACGGCGCGCGGCAGGCAGCGACGCCGCCCCAGGAGAAGGGTCCCGACGTGGTGCTGGCGCAGGAGCAGGAGCTCTCGCGCATGCTGCGCTTCTCCGCCGGCCATCTCCACGACGAGGCGACGAAACGGATCGCCCAGGCCTATGAGAAGACCTGGGGCCCGCGCTTGATCGACCGCGTGGGAGCACTCGCCGACAGCACGCGCGACGCGCTCCTCTGGTCGCGCGCGATCGTCCGCGACCTCGACAGCTCGCTGGCGCTGGCGCAGACCAGCGCCGAGGAAAAGCGCTTGGCGGCGCTGCACGTGGAGCGCGCGCGCCGCACCGACCAACTGGCGGCGGCGGACGCGAAGCTCCGGAGCGGCGTCGCGCGCGCGGCGGTGGAGCGCGCGCTGGCGGCGCTCCAGGAGGAGCGCGAGGGGCTCGACTACGGGCTCGCGGCCGCGGCGTACGCGCGCTCGGTCAAGCTCTCCGCCGCCGACACGCTGCCGGTCGCTGCGGCAGCCGCCGCGGCGGCGCCGGGCGCCGGGCTCGATGCGCTGCTGATCTACGCCGACCGGGAGCACTTCGCCAACCTGTCCTACCTGACCGGGTTCGACCCCAGGTTCGAGGAGGCGCTGCTCATCCTCGTCCCGGGCCAGCCGCCGCAACTGCTGGTCGGCAACG
>DATLUU010000297.1:0-5416 GCA_035577885.1 Verrucomicrobiia bacterium | reverse complement strand
TCCCGACCGACGACCGGGCGGAGGAAAGCGACCGGCTCGCGGACGCCGTGGACTATGACATGCTCTACCGCACGGTCCGTGACGTGGTCGAGGGTCAGAGCTTCCATCTTCTTGAAGCGCTCGCGGCCCGGCTCGCGAGTACAATTCTGGAGCAGTTCCCGATCCGGCGCGCGCGCGTGCGGATCGCCAAGCAGAACCTGGGCTGGACCACCGGCGGACGTGCGGTGATCGAAGTGGTGAGGGAGCGGAATCCTTGAAAGCGTTCATCGGCCTGGGCTCGAACCTCGGCGATCGCGAGGCCAACCTGCGCGCGGCGCTGGAGCACCTGGCGCACACGCCGGAGACCACGGTCGTGCGCGCGTCGTCGCTCTACGACACCGAGCCCGTGGGCGTGGAGGAGCAGCCGCATTTCCTCAATGCCGTGGCGCAGCTCGAGACACAGCTCCCGCCGCACCAGCTGCTGTGGAACCTGATGCTCATCGAGCGGCGGCTCGGCCGCGTGCGCACGCAGCGCTGGGGCCCGCGCACGCTGGACCTGGACCTCCTGCTCTACGACGACCTCGTGCTCGACGACGACGATCTCGTGGTGCCGCACCCCGAGCTGCCGAAGCGCTCGTTCGTGCTGGTGCCGCTCGTCGAGCTGGACCCGATGCTGGTGCACCCGGGCACCGGCGAGACCATGCTCGCGCTGCTGCAGAAGCTCGGCGCGCGTCCGCTGGTCAAACACGGCTCGCGGCTCTGGAACTGACCGCTCGCGATGCCGCGGACCGCGTCCTCGGACGCACGGTCATCGCACGCCCGGGGCCGGGTGCTGCCCCCGGCGAGCACGAGGACGAGCGCATGAGCGTCGGCGAGAACCGCTACCTCGTGATCGAGGGCGTGATCGGCGCCGGCAAGACCAGCCTGTCGCGCATGCTCTCCGATCGCCTCGCCTCGCAACTCGTGCTCGAGGAGGTGGAGGAGAACCCGTTCCTCAAGGACTTCTACCGCGACCGCGCGCGCTACGCGTTCCAGACCCAGATGCACTTCCTGTTCAGCCGCTACCAGCAGCAGCGCAATTTGCGACAGACCGACCTGTTCAGCGACAAGCTGGTGGCGGATTACCTGTTCCAGAAGGATCGCATCTTCGCCAGCCTGAATCTCGAGGGTAAGGAACTGGCGCTCTACGAGCGGCTCGTGGGCTGGCTGGAGCTGGACGTGGTGCGGCCTGACATCGTCGTGTACCTCCAGGCCAGCACCGACACGCTCATGGAGCGCATCACAAAGCGCAATCGCTCGTTCGAAAAGGACATGGACCGCGGCTACATCGAGCGCTTGAACGAGGCGTACAACCACTACTTCTTCCACTACCACGACTCGCCGCTGCTGGTCGTGAACACCAACCGCATCGACTTCGTGAACCAGCCCGACGATTTCGAGGACCTGCTGAAGCGCATCCTCTCGCACCGCCAGGGGACGCTCTACTACACGCCCCTGGAGAAAGGCGGTCCGGCATGAGTGGCGAGGCCCGGGTGGGCGCGGGGGCGCCGCGCGCAAAGATCACCGCTCCGGCGATCGTGGCGCTCAAGCGCAAGGGCGAGCCGATCACCGTGGTCACCGCGTACGACTTCCCGACCGCGCGCTACGCCGACCAGTCGGGCGTCGAGATCCTGCTCGTCGGGGACTCGGTGGGCACGGTGATGCTCGGCTACGAGAGCACGCTGCCGGTGACCATGGAGGACATGCTCCACCACGTGCGCGCGGTGGCGCGCGCGAAGCCGAGCGCGCTGGTCGTGGGCGACATGCCGTTCATGAGCTACCAGGTGAGCACCGAGCAGGCGGTCGCGAACGCCGGCCGCCTGGTGCAGGAGGGCGGCGCCGACGCCATCAAGCTGGAGGGCGGCGCGCGTGTCGCCGAGGCGGTGCAGCGCATCGTCGAGGCCGGCATCCCGGTGATGGGCCACCTCGGGCTCACGCCGCAGAGCGTGCTCGCGTTCGGTGGCTACAAGGTGCAGGCGCGCGGCGAGGCGGACCAGGAGCGGCTGCTCGCGGATGCCAGGACGCTCGAGCGCGCCGGCTGCTTCTCGCTCGTGCTCGAGGGCATCCCCGCACGGCTCGGCGCCGCGGTGACGCGCGAGCTCACGATCCCCACCATCGGCATCGGCGCCGGCGTCCAGTGCGACGGCCAGGTGCTGGTGACGCACGACCTGCTCGGGCTCTTCCACGGCCACCAGCCGAAGTTCGTCCGCCGCTACGCCGAGCTGGGCGCGGGCATGCGCGACGCGTTCGCGCGCTACGTGGCCGACGTCAAGGCGCGGCGCTTTCCCTCGGACGCCGAGAGCTATTAGTGGCGAGCGGCCGCCCGGCGCGCGCAGGGACGCGCATGCCCCGCGTGCGCACGCTCGTCCAGCTCCGGAGCGCGGTCGCGAGGTTCCGCGGTCGCGGGGAGACGGTGGCGTTCGTGCCCACGATGGGCGCACTGCACGAGGGGCACCTGTCGCTCGTCCGCCTCGCTCACCGGCACGCCGACCGCGTGGTGGTGAGCATCTTCGTCAACCCGCTCCAGTTCGGGCCGGGCGAGGACTACACGCGCTATCCGCGCCCGGCGGCGCGCGATCGCGCGCTGCTCGCGCGCGAGGGCGTCGACCTGCTCTGGGAGCCCGCGGTGACCGACGTCTACCCCCCGGGCGACCTCACGCGCGTGCACGTCGCCGGGCTCTCCGACGTGCTCGAGGGCGCCTCGCGCCCCGGGCACTACACCGGCGTGTGCACGGTGGTGACGCGACTGCTGAACGCCGTCCGCCCGGACGAGATGTGGCTCGGGCAGAAGGACGCCCAGCAGGCGCTGATCCTCGAGCGCATGGCCACGGACCTGCTGATCCCGGTGCGGCTGCGCCGCGGTCCCACCGTGCGCGAGGAGGACGGGCTTGCCATGTCGAGCCGCAACGCCTATCTCTCGCACGCGGAGCGCCAGCAGGCGGTGGCGCTGTCCCAGGGGCTCGCCGCGGCGTGGATCCTGATGCGCGGCGGCGAGCGCAACGCGCAGCGGCTGGCCGCGGCCATCCGCCGCGAGTGGGACGGCTATCCGCTGGTGCGCGAGGACTACATCGCGGTGGTGGATCCGCACACGCTCGAGCCCCTCAAGGCCGTGCGCCACGAGGCACTGGTGGCGGTGGCGGCGCACGTGGGGCCGGCGCGATTGATCGACAACTTCCCATGGAGGGGGCGGTGACAGCGAAGGGCAGGCACACGGACGTGGCCGCGGTCGTGCTCGCGGCGGGCATGGGCAAGCGCATGCACAGCGACCTCGCCAAGGTGCTGCACCCGATGCTGGGCCGGCCGCTGCTCGCGCACGTGCTGGACGCACTCGACGAGGTGGGCGTGGGGCGCACCGTGGTGGTGATCGGCCACCAGCGCGAAAAGGTGCTCGCGGCATTCGCCGACCGCCGTGGCCTCGAATGGGCGGTCCAGGCCGAGCAGCGCGGCACCGGCCACGCGTTCATGATGGCCGAGCCGGCGCTGGGCGACTTCCGCGGCACCGTGCTCGTGCTCCCCGGCGACACGCCGCTCCTCACCGCGCGCACGCTGGGCGCGCTGCTCGACCGCCACGCGAAGAGCGGCGCCCAGGTGACCGTGCTCTCGATGCGTCTCGACGATCCCAAGGGCTACGGCCGCATCGTGCGCACGCGCGACGGCGAGGGCATCGAGCGCATCGTCGAGGAGAAGGACGCCACACCGGCCGAGAAGGAGATCGACGAGGTGAACTCGGCCATCTACGCGTTCGACCACGCGGCGTTGAAGGGGGTTCTCGACGCGCTCACCGCGAACAACGCCCAGGGCGAGTACTACCTCACCGACACCGTGTCGCTGCTCCAGGCGAAGGGCGCGAAGGCCGCGGTGTGGTGCGCCGAGGACGCGCGCGAGCTGCTCGGCATCAACACCGTCGAGCAACTGGCCGAGGCGGAGCAGGCGTGGCTGGCGATGCGGCGGGGGAGTGCGCGGTGAGCGACACGCTCTGGGCCCCGTGGCGAATGAAGTGGATCGCGGGGGCGGCGGGCAAGGGGCCCAAGGAATGCCTGTTCTGCCGGGTGGCAAGGACGAACGCCGACCGCCGCGACCTGGTGCTGGCGCGGCGACCGCACGCCCTGCTCATGCTCAACCGCTATCCGTACGCGAGCGCCCACCTCATGGTGGCGGTGAAGCGCCACGCCGCGCGCTTCGTGGACCTGGACGCCGCCGAGCGCGCCGATCTCCTGGACCTCGTGGCGCTCGCCGAGCGCGCGCTCGAGAAGGAGTACGAGCCGCACGGCGTCAACTATGGCGTGAACGTGGGCCGCGTCGCCGGCGCCGGGTTCCCCGGCCACCTGCACATGCACCTGGTTCCGCGCTGGGACGGCGACACCAACTTCATGCCGGTGATCGCGCGCACGCGCGTGCTTCCCGAATCGCTCGTCGCCACGTGGGCGCGGCTCCAGCGCGCGATCGCGACGCTCGAGCGCGCGAAGGGCGGCCGCCGTGGCTAAGAAGGCCAGCGGCGGCTCCGGATTCTGGCTCGCGGTCCTGGCTCTCGGCGTGCTGGGCCTCGCGGTGTCGTGGGCATGGACCGCGTTCGGCGGCCGCGACCCCGGCACGCGGCGGAGCGGGCGCCACGTGGTGCGGGTCCAGGTCCTGAACGGCTCCGGCGAGGCCGGCGTGGGCACGCGCGTGGCCGCGTTCCTCCGCGAGGGCGGTTTTCAAGTCACGGACGTTCGCAACGCCGACCGGAACGACTACTTCGCCACGTTCGTCGTCGCCCGCCGGGGCGACCTTTCGCTTGCCGAGGAAGTGGCGCATTATCTCGGTGGACCACCGCTCGTACGTCAGGAGTGGAGCTCGGAGCTGGCGGATGTCTCGGTCGTGGTCGGCAGCGACCGCAGCAAGCTCGCGATCGAGCCCTGAGAGCGGTGGCCCGGCAAGTGACCCAAGAAACGCGGAGGAACTTCGGTGAATCTCGGTTCGACTGAAATCCTGCTCATCGTGCTCGTGATCCTGCTGCTGTTCGGCCCGAGCCAGATCCCCAAGATGGCGCGCGGCTTCGGACAGGCGATCCGCGAGTTCAAGAAGGCCCAGCGCGAGATCGGCGACGAGCTCGAGCGCGACCCCCCGACGCAATCACCGCCGCCCAAGAGCAACGACGAGAACAAGCCGATCCACTGACGCGGCTCAGTAGTTCCGTTCGCTCGCGCGCAGATCCACGACCTGCGCGTTCGTCCGCAGCTTCTCGACGTAGCTCTCGAAGAACGCGCGCTGGCGTGTCTGCAGGATCTCGTTCGTGATCTGGCCCTTCGTCTGGTCGTTGAACAGCGTGTCCGGCGCCGCGGTCACGCCGTCCAGGCGGGCGAACGACCAGCCCTGCGAGCTGCGCACCGGGCCGACGACCTTGCCCGGGGGCGCCGCG
>DATLUU010000296.1:0-3358 GCA_035577885.1 Verrucomicrobiia bacterium | reverse complement strand
GGCAGCGCCTGCGCGAACCGGTCGCTCGTCTCGCACACCGGGCCCACCACATCGCAGGGAGTCGACGCGCCGGAGCGCGGCGACAGCGGCTCGATCACATGTCGCGCACCGTAGAGCGCGGGCCGGAGCAGGTCGTTCATGCCGGCCGCGAGCACGACGAAGCGGTGCTCGCCCCCCTGTTCCACGTCGTCGTCGCGATGCTTGTCCCACAGCACTTCGGCGACGAGTGTCCCGGCGTGAGCGACGAGCCAGCGCCCGGGCTCGAAGCACCAGCGCACGCGCGCGGCGCCCGGGAGCGCGCGGATGCCGGCGGCGATCGCGGCGAGATCCGGTTCGCGACCGGCTCCGGTGTAGTCCACGGCGAATCCGCCGCCCAGGTTCACGCTCGAGAGCGTGTACCCCTCGCGGGCGCACGCGGCCACGAGCTCGAGTGACACGCGAGCGGCGGCGATGAACGCCGCGGCGTCCCCGACCTGCGAGCCGACGTGCACGTGGACGCCGTCCAGCTCGAGGTGCGGCCAGCGCGCGCGCGTCCGCCACGCCTCGAGCGCCTGGCGTGCGCTCATGCCGAACTTGGTGGCGCTGTGCCCGGTCTCGATCCCGCGATGCCCGCCCGCGACGATACCCGGGTTCACGCGCAGCACGACGCGACTCCGCGCGTCCGCGCCCGCCATGACCTCTTCGAGCAGGCCGAGCTCATTCAAGGAATCCGCGCTCACCGCATCGACGCCGTGCGCGGCCACCCAGGCCGCCTCCTCCGGCGTGCGGCCGTTGCCGGAGAGCGTGCGCGCGCCGGCAGGGAAGCCGCACTCGCGCGCCAGCTCCAGCTCGCCGAGCGAGCCCGCATCGGCCCCGAACCCCGCCTCGTGCAGCGCGCGAGCGATGGCCGGTAACCCGTTGGCCTTGAGCGCGTAAGAGAGCCTGGGCGCCAGGGGCTTCAAGTGATGCTTCAAGGCCTCGGCACGGGCGCGGATCGCATCGATGTCATAGAGCCAGAACGCGCGCGTGCCGCTCGCGCGCGCGTTGAGCGCGCGGTGCGCGCGCGTGATCACCGCCGCATCCGCCGGCGCGCTCACGAGGCCGGACCCGGACCCGCCGGCCTGGTCGCCGCCGCCAGCATGCGCTCCACCTGCGCCAGGTCCTCGGCCGTGTTCACGTTCCACTGGAACCCCCCTCCCTCCGGGAATGCCGCGAGCTCGGCGTCGCGCACGAGCCGCGGCGAGAGCGTGTGGCAGGCGGCGATCACCGAGCGCTCGCCCGAGTCGAGCGCGGCCTCCAGCACCGTCCGCGCGCCCGACGCATACCACGCCGCGAGCGGTTGCGGCAGCGCGTTCGGAGCCGGCACGACCGCGAGCGCATCGCCGCGGAGCGCGCGCAGCGCCGAGAGCGCGGGCGCGGTGACGAGCGGCAGGTCCACAGCGAGCACGAGCGCCTCGTCGAACGGGCGCGAGGCGAGCCCCGCGAGCATCGCTGGTAGAGGACCGCGCGCTCCCGGCGGATCGTCGAGCCGATCGGTGCGCGACACGGGAAGCTCCATCTCCCCCGGCGCCACGACGACGACGGGATCGCACAGCCGCTCGAGCGTCGTCATCGCGCGCGCGAGCAGCGTCTGGCCCCCGCACGTCACGAGCGCCTTGGGTGAGGCGGCGCCCATCCGCGTTCCACGGCCGCCCGCGAGCAGCACGCCCAAGGTGCGCATCAGTATCCGGCCCGCTTGTCGACGACGTTCTCGAGTGGCTGGCCGGCGACGAAGCGCCGGAGGTTCGCGGTGAACTGCGCCATGGCCCGCTCCCAGAGGTGCGGTCCGAGGCCCGACGTGTGCGGCGTGACGATGACCTCGGGGAGGTCCCAGAGCGGGCTCGTGGCCGGCAGCGGCTCCTCGGCGAACACGTCGAGTGCGGCCCCCGCGAGCCTGCCGCTGCGGAGCGCGTCGATCAGCGCCGGCTCGTCCACGAGTGCGCCGCGGCCCAGGTTCATGAGCCGCGCTGACGACTTCATGAGCCGCAACTCGTCACCCCCGATGAGCCCGGTGGTCTCGCTCGTGTGCGGCGCGGCGAGCACCAGCCAGTCCACGCGCGGCAGCAATTCCTTGAGCCGCGAGAGGGGCCACTGCTCGTCGGCGGGCGCGGGGTCGGGCGCCGGCCTCCGGCGCACCGCGAGCACGCGCATGCCGAGCGCCTTCGCGCGCACGGCGATCGCGGAGCCGATCGCGCCGAGCCCAACGAGCCCCAGCATCGAGCCCGCGAGCGAGCCGACCGCCGGTGCTTCCTCCCAGGTCCTCGACTGCGTCCACTCGTGCGCGCGCTGCGCGTCGCGCGCGTGGTGCAGCTTGCGCGCGAACGCCAGCATCATCGCCAGCGCGTG
This sequence comes from Verrucomicrobiia bacterium, assembly GCA_035577885.1. GTDB lineage: Bacteria > Eisenbacteria > RBG-16-71-46 > RBG-16-71-46 > RBG-16-71-46 > JAIOPA01. The sequence goes on along the minus strand of DATLUU010000296.1, from coordinate 994 downwards.
CTCGGCCATGGCGTCGGCGTGCAGGCCCCTGCCGTTGGTGAGGACGACGTCGCTGGCGACCAGTTCCGGGAACAACATGCCGCCGATGCCGGCCGCGGGGGAGTGGATCCAGCGCAGCCGCCGCGCGCGGGCGAAGTTCTCGGGCCGCACGAGGAAGCCCAGCACCACCTCGGCTTCGGCCAGCAGCGAGTCCGCCTCCTCACGCGTGGCCGGGCTCATCACGCTCACCTGCGGCACGTCCTCGGCGAGCTTCGAGACCAGCTCGCGCGGCAGCGTCCACATGCGGATCGGGGACCGGATCCATTCCAGCACACGCACGGGACCATCGGCAGGCGGGCGACTCATGACCGGCGAGGGTGCCACACCGCTGCGCCGGGTGCGGTGATCAGCCCCGGAACGCACGCGCGAGAGGCTTCTCAGGGACCGGCTTCGAGCCTTGCGCCCCCCTCGCACCCCGATTAGTCTCCCGCGTCCGCACCGGGACCCCTTCCGACTTTCTCGAGGAGCTCGATGAGCCTGCGCCGCACCGTTGCCGCCGCCCTGCTCGCGTCGGCGACCCTGACGCTCGCCTCCGCCAGCCGCGCCGGGATCCCGGCCGGCGCCACGCCCTGGGTCCTCAAGCCCGGCGAGTTCTACTCCGAGGTCTACGGCAGCGTGTTCGCGGCCAACTCGTTCATCGACGACGACAAGAACCGCCCGCCTCTGAACGGCAAGCTGGACCAGCGTGAGTTGGTCTCCTACACCGAGATGGGCTGGAAGCAGAGCGCCTCGGTCTGGCTCGGGATCCCGTTCGTGAACCGCGGGTTCACGCGCTTCACCGGCGGCACCTCCACGTCCACCGGCCTCGGCGACGTCGACCTCGGGGTGAGGTTCCGGATCAAGGGTGGCTCCTCGCCGGCATCGTGGTCCCTGGGATGGACCGCGCCGCTCGGCGCCAATCGCAAGTTGTTCCCGGGCAGCGACGGCGACGGTGGCACCGACCCGGCGAGCTACC
>DATLUU010000295.1:0-5726 GCA_035577885.1 Verrucomicrobiia bacterium | reverse complement strand
CGGTTTCCAGGCGCCTGCGTCCATGGCGAGCCTCGGGATCCCGAGCAGCCCCGATCTCGTCAGGGACACGGCGTTCGTCCGCTGGTTCACGCGCCGCTGGCCGCCGTCGCTGCCCGCGGATCAGCCCATGCGCGTGCGGGTCGCGACCGCAGACGGCACCGCGTCGACCGGCTGGCTCACGGTCTACCCCAACGCCGTGGGCCAGACGGCCAACTCCGGGCCGGGAGGTACGGCGCCCGACGCGCCGCCGGGCCCGGATCAGCCGGAAGCCTCCCCGAATCCGCCCGGCGTGCCCGAGGACAGCCTCGTGCACGTCGCCTCCACGCGCGACCCGTCGCCGTTGCGCGTCGTCGTCGGCTCGCCGCTCGGCGGTGCCCCGGCGGTCGTGCTCGCGTTCGCCGCTCCGGCCGCGGCGCGCGTGGACGTGTTCGACGTCCAGGGCCGCAGGCTCGTGACGCTCGCGGATCGGAACTTCCCGGCCGGGACGCACGTGCTCGCCTGGGACGGCCGCGATGCCGGCGGCACCAGCGCTCCGCGCGGGCTCTACTTCGTGCGCCTCACCACGCCCGCGCGCGTCGCCTCGGCGAGGTTCCTGCTGGACCGCTAGGGGCTCGCCTCACCCCGCGCCGAGTAGCTCGGGGTTCAGGCCCTGCAGGTCGGCGGGCAGGAACTGGCCGTCCTTGCGCACCAGCTCGCCGTCGAACCACACCTCGCCGCCGCCGTAGTCCGGTCGCTGGATCAGCACCAGGTCCCAGTGGATGCGCGAGCGGTTGCCGTTCTCGGTGGTCTCGTAGCACTGGCCCGGCGTGAAGTGGAGCGAGCCCGCGATCTTCTCGTCGAACAGCGTGTCCTTCATCGGGTGCAGCACGTGCGGGTTGAACCCGAGCGAGAACTCGCCCACGTAGCGGGCGCCGTCGTCGGTGTCGAGGAGCTTCTCCAGCTTGTCCTGCGGGGTCCCGGTGGCCTTGACGATGCGGCCCTTCTCGAACGTGAACGCGAGCCGGTCGTACGTGGTGCCCAGGTAGACCGACGGCGTGTTGTACGTGATCACGCCCTCGACCGAGTCGCGCACCGGCGCGGTGAAGCACTCGCCGTCGGGGATGTTGCGCTCGCCGAAGCAGGGGATGACGCCGATGTCCTTGATGCTGAAGCGCAGGTCGGTGCCGGGACCCTTCAACTGCACGCGGTCGGTGCGTTTCATGCGCGCGACCAGCGGCTGCATCGCCTCGCGCATGCGGCCGTAGTCGACGTTGCAGACGCGGAAGTAGAAGTCCTCGAACGCCTCGGTGCTCATGTTCGCGAGCTGCGCCATGGCCGCGTTCGGGTAGCGCAGCACCACCCAGCGCGTGTGGTTGACGCGGTAGTCCAGGTGCACGGGCTTGGCGACGATCTGCTGGTAGAGCGACATCTTCTCCGCGGGCACGTCGGCGAGCTCGCTCACGTTCGCCGAGCCGCGGATGCCGATGTAGGCCTGCACCTGCTTCATCTGGTGGAGCTCCAGCTCGGCCTGCACGCGGAGCTGCGCCTCGGTGGCGCCCACGAGCTGGGTGCGGATCACCGCGTTGCTGCGGATCGAGACCACCGGGATCGCGCCCACCTCGCGCGTCTCCTCGACCAGGTCCAGGACCAGGCCGTCGGCGAGGTCGAACGACTCGATCAGCACCGCCTCGCCCGGCTTGAGCTCGCACGAGTGGTGGACGATCAGGTGGGCGAGCTTCCGGGTACGGGGATCGCGCATGGGGGCTCCGGACGGGGGCGGGTGACGACCTCATCTCGATGAGAAGCAAGGAGGCTAGCACACGCCGGGTTGACGCTCGGGTGCATGGCCCGCGAGCATGGCATCATGGACAGCATCCGCGTCGCGATCTTCGGCACCTCGTTCGGCCGCACGGTCCACGCGGTCGGCTTCCAGCGGCACCCCGGCTTCGAGCTGGTGGCGATCGCCGGGCGCGACGCCGAGAGAACGAAGCAGGTCGCAGCCGAGCTGGGCATCCCCGGCGCCTACGGCGACTGGCGCGAGCTCTTGCGCCGCGAATCGCCGGGCCTGGTGTGCGTGGTCACGCCCGCCTATCTCCACCACGACATGTTCCTCGGCGCCGTGGCCGCGGGCGCTCACGTGCTGTGCGAGAAGCCCACGGCCATGAATCGCTGGCAGGCGATCGCCATGCGCGACGCCGCGCAGGCGGCGGGGAAGGTGGCGGGCATCAACCACGAGTTCCGCTTCTACCCGGCGCGCATGCACGCGGTGGAGCTGGTGCGCCGCGGCGCCATCGGCCGGCCGCGCCGCGGCGAGATCCTCGGCCGCTACCCGATCTGGGCGCGCGCGGACTCGCGGCCCTTCACCTGGCTCGCCGACGCCGCGCGCGGCGGCGGCATCCTGGGCGCGCTGGGCTCGCACCACACCGACTGCCTGCGCACGTTCTTCGGCGAGCCGGTGACGGCGCTGGCGAGCGTGCGCGTGGACCAGCCTCGCCGTGGCGCGGACATCGCCACCGCCGATGACGCGTGCACGGTCCACTACGAGTTCGAGGGCGGTGCCACCGCGATCATCGACCTCTGTGCCTCGACGCCGTATCGCTGGGAGCGCTTCGAGATCCACGGCGAGGAGGGTTCGCTGCGCTGGGACGAGACCGGCTACCGGCTGTGGCGGATCGACGTCGGGAAGGCTCCCGAGGAAGTGCCCATCCCGCCGGCGTTCGCGCTCTCGCCGCGCGAGGGCGAACCCGCGCTCGTGGCGCCGTTCGGCGTGCTCGTCGATCGCCTGCACCGCGCCATCGCCAACGGCGAGCCGCTGGCACCGAACTTCGCCGACGACGCGGTCCCGGTGCAGTGCGCGCTGGACGCGTGCCGTGCCTCGAGCGTCGCCGGCGCGCGCGTCGCGGTGGAGCGCGCGCGCCCCGCTCCGACCGGCGCCCCGCAGGTCCTGACGACGGCGTGACATCGGAGTTCGCGGCCGGTTTTCGCGGCCGCGGATGTCCCAGCCGGGGTTGGACCCTCGTAGAGCGGGGTGGCTATACTCCCGGCATTCGAATCGTGTTCGCGCGGGGGAGCGTCGGGGCCGTGGTCGCCACGACGCCGTGAAAAGGGGACCGCTCTTGGCGGATTGGGACGTCATTGCGAAGCAGCGCCTGACCGAGGACTGGGGGACGCTGCGCGCGGCCTACCTGCCGTTGAACCAGGGCATGCGGCGCACGATCGAGTTCCTCGACAAGGGCGGCGGCACGTTCGACGAGCTGCTCGCCGTGGTGCGCGAGCGCGTCGAGGGCTCGCTCCACAATCTCGCGGCGCTCACGAACCGGCGCTCGCCGTGGGTGCGGCTCGAGGCGATCCGCAACCTGCGCGTGCTCGCGACCGGCATGCGGGGTGCGGCCTCCGACGACCCGCGCGCGCTGCTCCGCTACCTGTTCGCGATGAGCGAGCTCCTGGGCAACGTCTGGCGCGATGCGCCCACCGAGGCGCGGATCGCGCAGAACCTCAAGGTCGAGGGCGAGCTGGATTTCTGGTTCGGCTGCGACTGCTGCGCGGTCGGCCGGCTCGTGGCCGCGGCCCCCGACGATCCGCCGGATCTCCTGAAGGGCCGCGAAGTGCAACTCGTCTGGGAGGTCGACGCGCTGTTCGCGTGGACGCTCGACGAGTTCGAGGACTACCTGGCGAGCGAGCGCTACGCGCTGCCCACGACCTCCCGCGTCACCGCGGTCGAGGACCTGGGGCTCCCGGTCGTGGATGTGCCCAGCGATGCGCTGCGGCGTGGGAAGGACTGGTTCGGGGGCCAGGGCGGCGGGCTGTTCGGTCCGCTGGATCTCAAGTACCTCGAGCTGACGTGATTCATCGAGCCGCCCGTCCGGCGGCAACCCCGGATCGTCCGCACGAGATCCCCACAGGAGGACGTCCCATGAAGAAGGTTCTGGCCTTTGTCACCATCCTCGGTCTCGTGATCGCGGCGGGTGCGTTCGCGAAGGACGCCAAGGATGCCGGCCATTCCACCGCCGGGGCCAAGAGCACCACCATGACCGGCGAGATCCTCGATGCCGGTTGTTACGTGGCGCATGGCGCGATGGGCGCCAAGCACACCGAGTGCGCGCTCAAGTGCGCGTCGAACGGCATGCCGTTGATGATCATGGGCAAGGATGGGAAGGCCATCCTGCTGACGCCGAACCACGACAACCCGGATCCGTACGAGCAGCTGAAGAAGATGGCGGGCTCGACGGCGACGGTGACCGGCACCATGGCCGAGCGTGGCGGCGTGAAGGCGATCGACGTCACCGCGGTCGCCGCTGCGACCACCACCACGGAAGCCAAGTAACCCTCCCGCGAGCGGCGCGCGAGGCACTCCCGCACCAAGTCCGGCGGGCAGCGCCTCGCGCGCCGTCGCATCGGCCGCGATGAAGATCCTCGGCGTCCTGGTCCTGCTCGCGCTCGTCGGCTTGGCCGGCGTCGCCTGGCTCCGCCGGCCGCACCTGCCCGCGGCCGAGCGCGGGCGCCGGCTCGCCGAGGCGAACGGCTGCTTCGCCTGCCACGGCGCCGCGGGCACGCACGGTGCGGCGAACCCGGGGCGCAAGGACAAGACCGTGCCCACGTTTGCCGGCGACCTGATGATGTTCGCCGACAACGCTCACGACGTGCGCGAGTGGATCCTGGACGGCGTCTCGGCGAAGAAGCGCGACAGCAAGACCTGGCAGGAGCAGCGCGCCGCGGGCACGGTGCGCATGCCCGCGTTCCGGAAGCGGCTCTCGGACCGCGAGGTCTCGGACCTGGTCGCCTACGTGATGGTGGTGAGCGACAGTCCCGAGCCCGAGGACTCGCTGGCACTCGCCGGCCGCGACCTCACCAAGTCGCTGGGCTGCACCGGCTGCCACGGCTTCGGCGGCAGGCTCGCGCTCCCGAACCCGGGATCGATGAAGGGCTACGTGCCGTCGTGGGACGGCGCCGACTGGCCCGAGCTGGTGTCCGGCGAAGCCGAGTTCAAGCAGTGGGTGGAACACGGCGTCTCCGACCGCTTCAAGTCGAACCCCGCGGCGATGTTCTTCCTGAAGCGCGCGCGGCTCCACATGCCGAGCTTCGAGCGACATCTCGCCGATCGCGACCTGGAGAAGCTCTGGGCGTACGTGCAGTGGCTCCGGAGCCCGGCCGCGGATCCCGACTCGGCCGGCGTCACCTCCTTCTAGCCCTAGCCCGCTTGTGCGTCGCGCGCCGCACCGCTAGTCTCGCGGCGCTCGCGCGTCATCGGGACGTGCGCTGCACAAGGAGTCCCATGACCTCGTACAAGCACCGGCTGCGCCGGAAGCGCGCCAAGCAGGCAGCGCGCAAGAAGGCCGAGAAGGCCAAGGTCGCGAAGAAGCGCCGCCGCTGAGCTGCACTCGATCCAGCGAGCGCCCGCCCCCGATCGGGGTGGGCGTTCTTTCTTCCTGGTTACCTAGCGCTCCGTGCCGGTCCGGCGCTCGGGGCCGCCGCCACGCGGCGGTCGCGGCAGGAACCCGCTCGGCCGGCGCCCGCCGATGGGCGGGAGGGGCCTCAACCCGCTGGGTGGTGCGCCCGGCCGCCCACCCGGGCGCCGCATGCTGCCGGAAGCACCCGGCAACGGCGCCTCGCTCAGCACGCGTTGCGCCAGCACCTCGGCCGCGGGCCCAGCCTTGACCTCGAGCGTGGAGGTGGTGATCACGTAGATGCGCTGGTTGTTGCCGTGCACGTCGGCGGGGAACATGAAGAAGCCTTCGCGGTCCGGCGAC
>DATLUU010000294.1:0-4367 GCA_035577885.1 Verrucomicrobiia bacterium | reverse complement strand
CGCTTCTTCCACGTGCTCGAGCAGGGAAGGCTCGATCCGAGCCTGCCCGCGGATGGCGTGCTGCTCGTCGACGGCGGGGTCGACGTGCCGGAACGGCCCGAGCTCACCGCCTTGCGGATCCTCGCCGACGGCCAGGGTGGGGCGTACATCCTGCTCATGAACTGCAACTCCACCACGGCCCACTTGCGCTGCTACGAGCTCGCGGACATGCGACTGCTGCACGTGACCGCGGCGGGCATGCCGGCGCCCGGCTGGCCGCCGCTGGGACTCGTGTTCGATCCGGCGCCAGGAGGCTACTTCTCTCCCCCGCGCACGATCGACATCGTTCTCGACGGTGGCTCGGCACCGGGCGCTCCCAGCGGCGTGATCGTGGCGTGGGTCCCGTACGGGACCGCCGTACCGGTCCTGGCGCAACGGTTCGCCCCCGACGCCGCGCCGTATTGGCCGGGCGGGACCAGCGGGATCACGGTCCTGGACGCGCAGCCGTCACGTTACGACCTGGCCATCGGCGCCGATCACGCCGGCGGCTGCGTCGTGGTGACGCAGCAGCTCTTGAACGCTCCGTCCACGCAGGTCGAGCTCCGTGCCGGCCGCGTCTCCTCGACCGGCACTTCACTCTGGACCACGGCGGGGAAACCCGTCTTCAATCTCCCCAACTACTCGGCGTCCTCGGCGGCGGTGGCCACGGACGCATCGGGGCGCACGTTCGTCAGCCTCGTGATGTTCCCCGCCACGACCGGCCAGCCCCATTACTTCACCCAGCTCCTCACCCCCGCCGGCGCCCGCGCGTGGGGACTGTTCGCGATCGAGCTGGGCCTCAACGCATACACGAACGATGGCAACACAGCGCTCGCAGGACTCTCCGGGTTCGTGAGCATGCACACAGACCCCGACGGGAGCCCTCGATTCCAGCTCCAGGATGAGTTCGGCACCACGTACTGGGCCGGCGCGGACGGCATCCCTGCCGGCTGGACGTCGCCTCCCGTGCCCCAGGTCCCGTTGCTCTCGGTGGATGGCCACCTCATCTCGTTGTTCCCGGGCACCGACGCGGCGACGTCCGGCGTGCGCGCGATCGAGCTCGATGAGGGCGGCGATGTCGCCCCGGGCTGGCCCGCGGACGGCGTGTCGATCTGCGCCGGCGTGCCCGGCCAGCACGTCACCGGAGCGATCGTGAACGACGGCCACGTGTTCGTGGCGGTGGGCGGGGGCTACGGCGCGCCGGTCGTGGTGCAGCGGCTCTCGCGCTCGGTGCTGGCCGTCGGGGCAGACCTGCCGGGCCGGCCGCTCGAGTTCTCCCCGCCCGCTCCCAACCCGTCGCGCGGCGACTGGGTCGTGCGGCTCGCGCTCCGCGCCGAGTCCCGCACCACGCTCGAGGCGTTCGACGTCGCCGGCCGGCGCGCGCTCACCGCCGACCTGGGAACGCTCACCGCGGGCCGCCACGCGCTGGCCGTGCCCGGCGGGGCGTCGCTTCCGCCCGGCGTCTACCGCGTTCGCGTGCGGGCCGGCGCGTTCGCGGCGGAACGCGTGCTGGTGCGGGTGCGTTGAAAGCCCTGCTCCCCTAGTCGTCCATCTCCTTGATGACGACCGAGTCCACGCCGTCGATCTCGAGGAGCTTGACGCCGATCACTTCCTTCTTCGACGTGGGCACGTTCTTGCCCACGAAGTCGGCGCGGATCGGGAGCTCGCGGTGCCCGCGGTCGATGACCACGGCGAGCTGGATGGTGCGCGGCCGCCCGAAGTCGATGAGCGCGTCCATGGCCGCCCGAACCGTGCGGCCGGTGTAGAGCACGTCGTCGATCAACACCGCGACCTTGCCGTTGATATCCACCGGGATCTCGGTCGTGCCAACGACCGGGTGGTTCGCGACCGTGGACAGGTCGTCGCGGTAGAGGGTGATGTCCAGGCAGCCCTCGGCGGGGGCGCGGCCCTCGAACTCCTTGATCTTCTCGCCGATCCGGTTCGCCAGCGGCACGCCCCGGCGGCGGATCCCCACCAGCACCAGGTCGTCCACGCCCTTGTTCCGCTCCACGATCTCGTGCGCGATGCGGGTGATGATCCGCCGCAGGCCGTCGGCGTCCACGATCTCGGCCTTCTCGCGCAGCGACATGCGTCCTCCAGGGAACCGTCGGGTCAGTTGCGTGAAACGGGAGGGCACCATATCCGGCAGCGCGAGGGGGCGGCAAGCGCCCGGAAACTTGCGGGAATCCAGGTCCGAAGCGGGAACACTTGCGTTCGGCACGCCTGCCCGAGGGTCGCCGCGGCCCGAACATTGTTGGACTACGGTTATCACTGGAGTCCGACGCGCCCACCCGGCAGAATGCCACGCTGGAGGTCGACGTCGCGTGCGACACCTGCTCCCCCGACTCGTGCTCTGCATCCTTGCTCTCGCCCCGACGGCCTCGGCTCAGATCGCCATGCCCGAAGGCGTGGCGCTGTCGCCGTTCCCAGTCCTGCAGAGCCCCGTCGAGTACACGACCTTCGATGACGCCGGCGGCGGCATCTGGGCGGTGTTCCTGGGCGCCCAGTCCGGATCCGGCCTCTATGTCCAGCACATCCGCGCCGACGGCTCCTTCGAGAACGACTTTTCCGCTGCCGCCCGCGGGTACGCGAAGAGCGGCACGCTCGTCAACAACATCTCCTCGGCGCCCGACGGTGTCGGCGGCGTGGTCGTGACCTGGTTCGGCGTCAACGCCAAGGACTCCACCTCCCAGTACCTGGCGCTGCGCTTCACCCACATCCTGAACGACGGCTCGATCCCGGGGACCACCATCCCCGACACGGGCATCGTGGTCTCGACCATCGCCAGTGCGGCCATGGTGATCGGCGACGGGCTGGGCGGAGCCTACGTGGTGTGGGAGGAGTTGAAGGGGCCCTCCAACCCGGACCTCTACGCCCAGCATTACGACTACTGGGGCCATCCGATGTGGACGCCGCTGGGCTCGCCGACCGGCATCCCCGTGTGCGCGGTGGTGGGGCTCCAGAGACTGCGCGCGATCCACTCGGACGGCGCCGGTGGCGCCTACGTGGTGTGGGCGGACAGCCGCGTCGGCACCACGGCACCGCTCTACGTGGCGCACCTCGTGGACGGCGGCGTCCAGGCCGGCCCGTGGACCGCGAACGGCGTGCGCGTCTCCCCCGCCACGCAGGGCATCCGCATCGTCGGCTCGGCGGTCTCTCCCACGGGCAGTCTCTGGCTCGCCTGGCGCGACCTCAACATCCCCGGCCAGTTCTATGCGCAACAGGTCGGGGTGGACGCTTCGTTCGCCTGGACCCCGCTCGGTGCGATCGTGGCCACGGTCCAGCCTCTGCGCGCCGAGTTCGTGCCGGGAACGAACGGGAGCACCTTCGTCACCTGGGGCGGGAGCGACGTCCGCTGCTCGCGGCTCGACGCCTCGGGCGTGCGCATGTGGACGACCGAGCCCGCGGGACGCGTCCTCGCGACCCCGGTGAACGGCGCGGATGTCGCACGCACGGCAGCCGACGGCGCCGGGGGACAGCGTATCGCGTGGTCCACCGATGTCGCAGGCCAGAGCGACGTCTACAGCCTGCGCGTGGACGGCGCCGGTGCGCCGCTGGCCGGGGAACCTGCGGGTGGCGACCTGGTCGAGGCCGGCCCCGCGGCCCAGGTACCCGTGGCGTGGTACGACGCCGCGACCGCGTCGCCGGTCATCGTCTGGCTCCAGGACGGGCAGCTGCGCGCGCGCCGGCTCCTCAACTCGACGACCAGCGTCGAGCCGCTGCTCGGCAACGGCCCGGTGGTGCTCGCCGCGCCCTCGCCCAACCCGTGGCGCGGCGACGCGCTCCTCGCTCGCTTCAAGGCGCCGCGCGGCGAGGCGACGCTGTCGTTGTTCGACGTCACCGGGCGCCGTGTGCTGGCGCGATCGATCCGCTCGGAGGGCGGCGAGCAGTCCGTGTCGCTCTCCGGCGCCGGCGCGCTCGAGCCCGGGATCTACCTGCTCGCGCTGGACGCGGGTGGGTACTCGGTCGCGCGCCGCGTGGTCCGGACGCGCTAGCCGGCCGCCTTCTCGCCCTCGACCACGACCCGCGACAGGTCCCAGCCGCGCAGGAACAGGTCGCGCACGTCGGCGAGGAGCCGCAACCGGTTCTGGCGCGTCGGAGCGTCCTCGACGTTGACCATGACGTGGTCGAAGAACGCGTGGATCGCGCGCTCCATTTCCAGGAGCTCCGGCAGGATGCCGGCGTAGTCACGCTTCTCCCAGCGCTCTGCGGTGCGCGCGCGCGCCAGCTCGCACGCGGCGAGCAGCGCCTGCTCGTAGGCGTCCAGCAGCCGCGCGGCGTCGAGCTTCGGCGGCAGCGGCTCGGTCGCGGCGCGGAGGATGTTCGAGACGCGCTTGAACAGGATGACG
>DATLUU010000293.1:0-5511 GCA_035577885.1 Verrucomicrobiia bacterium | reverse complement strand
GATCGCGCTCGCGCACGTCGGCGCGCGGCATGCGGACGACGTGACCCAGGAGGTGTTTTGTTCGGTGTTTGCTTCGCTGGCGACGCTGCGTGATCCGGCCGCGTTGCCGGGGTTCATGTGCTCGACCGCGCGCAACGCCGCGCGCGACCTGCTGCGTCGCCATCGCCGCACGCCGCCGCGTGTGCCGGCCGACGAACTGATCGCTACGGGACCCTCACCTGCGGTCGAGGCCGAGCAGAAGGAACAGGCGCAGCGTGTGCTCGCGTGCATGCAGGAGTTGCCCGAGGCCTACCGCGAGACGCTCGCGCTGCGCCTCGTCGCGGGCTTGTCGGGGCAGGAGATCGCCGAGCGCACCGGGCTCACGCACGGCTCGGTGCGCGTGAACCTGCACCGTGGGGTGGAGATGCTGCGGAAGAAGCTGAGCGAGGGCTCCGGCCATGCGTGACGAAGACGACGCGCTCTTCAGCGGTCGCGGGTCGCTGCCGGAAGACCTCGCACGGCTGGAGCGCGCGCTCTCGCAGCTCCCGCTCCCGCCCGAGCCCGACTGGAGCGCGCGACCGCGGGCCGAGCGGCGCCCGCCCGTGTTCGCCTGGGCCGCGGCGGCGGCGGTGCTGGTGATCGCCTCGGCCGCACTCCTGCTCCTTGGCCGCGATGCCTGGCGCGTGGAGACGCTCGCCGGCAAGCCTTCGCTCGGCGGCGTCGCATTCGCGGGCAGGATCGCATTGGGCGGCCGCGTCACCACCGACACGCGCTCGCGCGCGCGGCTCGACGTCCAGGGGCTGGGGGTGGTCGAGCTCGAGCCCGGAAGCGCGCTCCGGCGCGTGCGCGGACAGGGTCCCGAGCGGAAGCTGGCCCTGGACCACGGCACGCTCACCGCGTTCATCCAGGCTCCGCCGCGACAGTTCGTGGTCGAAACACCGGTGGGCGTGGCCACCGATCTCGGCTGCACGTACACGCTGAGCGTGGCGCGCGACGGCCGCGGGAAGCTGGCGGTGACGTTGGGCCGGGTGACGTTCACGCACGACGGCCTGGAGTCGTTCGTGCCCGCGGGTCTCTGGTGCCCGCTGTCGGCGGCCGGCGATGGCGTGCCGCGGCGCGACTACGCGAGCGACACGTTCCTCGCCGCGATCGCGACGTATGACTCCACGCCGGGAGATGCGCCGGCGCTCGAACGCGTGCTCGAGACCGCCGAGCCGAGCGATGCGATCACGCTCTGGCACCTGCTGCCGCGCGTGGACGATACGGCGCGCGCGCTCGTCGCGGCCCGCATCGCCGCGCTGATCGAGGTGCCCGCCGACGTCTCACGCGAGCGGGTGCTGGCGTTGGAGCCCGCGGCGCTCGACGCGTGGTGGGGCGCGATCGGCATGGGCCCCGCCTCCGAATGGCGCGCCACGAGCCCGAAACAGGCGCTGCCATGAGCCTCGGCTAACACCTGCGCGCGTTCCCGCGTCGAGTCGGGCAGAAGGCGGGACACAGCCCGCCCCACAGCGGCCCACGAAGGAGGAACGCCATGAAGCCCTCGATCCGCACGCTCGCGCTCGGCCTCGCCCTCACCACCGCGCTCGCCTCGCTCGCCACCGCCGGCGGCGCCGGCGTCAGCCTGGAACGCGCCAAGGACGGGCAGTACTTCGTTCACTCGTACGCCTGCACCGGCCCCTCGTCGGTGTCGCTGACCGCCACCGCCGAGGGCATGGTCAAGGGCGAGCGGAAGTCGATCCCGCTCGCGCTCAAGAGAACCCAGGAGCCGGGTGTCTACCGGATCGAGGGGACCTGGCCCGGCGAGGGCACGTGGCTCGTGCGCACGAAGATGTCGGGCACCCACCGGCTCGTCTCCATCGCCACGATCGCGAGCGACGGCAGCGTGGCGGGTAACGAGTACGTGCCGCAGGGCGACGGCCGCCACGAGTGCGACCAGAAGCTCGCGGCGAACACGAAGTAGCCCGTCACGAACGCCGCGGCGCCCGGGAGCATTCGCTTCCCGGGCGCCGCGCGTGTCGAGATGCGCTCAGGCGCCGAGCGCCGCCTTGACCAGCTTGGAGACCGTCCCGCCCTCGGCCTGGCCCTTGACCTGCGCCATCACCGCGCCGATCACCTTGCCCATGTCCTTGGGCCCCGCGGCGCCGGTCTTCGCCACGGCCGCCTTCACGATCTCGATGAGCGCTGCTTCCGAGAGCATGGCGGGAAGGAAGCGCTGGGTGACCGCGATCTCCGCCTCTTCGGACGCGTTCAGCTCGGGGTGGCCGACCTTCGTGTTGGTCTCGATGGTCTCGCGGCGCTTCTTCACGTAGCGCTGGAGGATCTCGATCTCCTCGTCGCGGCTGAGCGTCGCGTCTTTCGGCTTCGCCGTCTTCGCCTCCATGAGCGCCGCCTTGAGCATGCGCACCGTGGACAGCGTCGCGGCGTCCTTTTCCTTCATGGCGCGGACCATCTCCGCCTGGATGCGTTCGGTGATCGTCGGTTCCGGCATGAGCTCCTCGGGGCGTGGGTGCTTCCGTGCGGCAGTGCAGAGCGCCGCACCTTAGCACGAGGCTATCCCCCGCTCACGGCGGGCACGATGTGGATCTCGGCATCCTCGGGCACGGCGGTCGCGAGCCCGCCGGTGAAGCGGATGCTCTCGTATCCGACGAACAGCTGCACGTGCTCGCGCACCTCGCCGGTCTCGGTGAGCACGCGATCGCGCACGCCCGGGACCACGCGCCACAGCGCATCGAGCGCGTCCGACACGCTGTCGAAGCGGCCGGGGAGCTCGACCGTGGCGCGCGACCCGGGCAGGTCGCGCAGGATCGCGGGCAGGCGCACGCGCACCGGCATCGCGCTACCTCCCGCGCGTCAGCTTGCGCGCGGCCGAGCGCAGCGGCTTCTTCTTCGCCACCGCTTTCGCCTTCGACTTCAATTTCGCGACGCCGCGGCGCACCGCGCCCTTCGCATGCGGCACGCGGATCTTCGCCGGGTCGCCGATCACCACCGCGCGCACGCACAGCACCGGCGGCAGGCTGTCGGCGACGAGCGACCACGAGCCGCCGCCGTCGGCGGAGGCATAGACCTTGCCGCTCCGGGTCCCGAAGTAGACGCCCGCGGGATCCAGCCGATCCACGGCCATGGCGTCGCGCAGCACCACCTCGTTCGCGTCCTTCTGCGGCAGGCCCTTGGACAGCGCCTCCCACGACTTGCCGCCATCGCGCGTGCGGTAGACGCGCATCTTGCCCTCGGGCGTGCAGCGGAACAGCGACGCCTCGAGCGGCACGATGTAGACCACGTCCGGATCGTGCGGATGGATCGCCATGCAGAAGCCGAAGTCGCTGGGCACGCCCTTGGCGATGTCGTGCCATGAATCGCCGCCGTCGTCCGAGCGGTAGAGCCCGCCGTGGTTCTGTAGGAACAACGTCTCCGGCCGTCCCGGATGCCGCACCACCTTGTGCACGCACTGGCCGAACTCGGGGAACTTCTCGGGCATGAAATCCACGCGCACGCCGCTGTTGCGCGGCCGCCACGTCTTGCCACCGTCCTCGGTGCGGTAGACGCCGCCGGTCGACATGGCGACGGTGATGCGATCGGGATCGGTCGGGTGCGGCAGCACGGTGTGCAGGCACTGGCCGCCGTTCCCGGGCATCCACTTCTCGCGGTGCGGGTGGTCGAAGAGCCCGCGCACGAGTTCCCAGGACTTCCCGCGATCGTGCGACACGAACAATGCCGACGGCTCGACGCCCGCGTAGATGGTGTTGTTCTCGGCCCCGGGCACGATCTGCCAGATGCGCTTGAGCGACACGCCCGCGTCTTCGGGGAACTTGAGCGTGGACGCGGTCTCGTCGGACCACGTCGCCCCAAGGTCGTCGCTCCAGCGCAGCGACGGCCCGTAGAATGGGTTCTCGACGCCGGCGAACAGTCGCTGGCCGTTGCCGTTGGCGCTCCCGAGCGCGTAGGTGGGCGAGCCGGCGAACTGCGGGCCGCCCCGCTCCCACTTGTCGCGCTTCGGGCCCGCGGCGAACAGGAACACGCCCTTCGATGTACCCGCCATGAGCAGCACCTGGCCCTGGCGCACGCGAAGTTCACGGACGGTGGGCATGGGACCTCCCGGGAGTGATGTGGAGTGGTCGGTGACGGGAGGCTAGCACAGCGCTTTCACGCCGGCGTCCGCGCCCGAGCCGCGTCCGGAAGGCTCGGCGGCGCGTTGGGAGCGCGCCCAGGTCACGCCGTGGTCACGGCCGCGGCAGCTCGAACTCCACGCCCAGCGTGTAGATGACATTGTCCACCGTGGTGTAGTCGTAGCGGCTGTTGCGCTCGATGCCGAACCTCGCCCAGCGCACCTTCGCGTCCAGCGCCCAACCGTTCGTGCGCTTGCTCTGCGGCACGAACGAGCCCTGCACCCAGTCGTTCCGCTCGTTGGCGAGGCGCACGCGCATGGGGACGGCCCAGAGATCGTTCCCGCGCGGGTCGTTGATCAGGCTGATGCTGCCGAAGTTGTACGAGCCCCAGTAGTAGTCGGTGCCCACGCTCCAGACGACCGACACCGAGTCCGGCGAGAAGATGGGCGCGATGGAAGCCTTCCCCACCCAGTGGCTCGAGAGCACCTGCTCGGAGAGGAACGTCACGCGCTCGTCGTTGTGCTCGTGCCGCCACTCGATCGAATAGGACGAGCGCCGGAAGTCGCGAAGGTGCACGCCCAGCTCGGGTCGGAACTGGTCCGCGCCACGCTCGAAGTCCCAGACCTCGAGCAGCGCGTGGAACGGCCCGCGTGCCCAGTACGCGAGGTAGTCGCGGTTGTCGTTGTGGTCGGTATTGGACCAGTAGCGGAACTGAGCGCCCGCGCGCGTGGGCGTGCCGGCGGCCGCCGGCGTGGCGAGCGCGAGCGCGAGCAGCGCCGCCGCGAGCCGCGTGACGCGCCTCATGCCGGCACCCGATCGGCGGCCGTGCGCCGCGGTCGCATGACGCCGCTCACGAACCGGAGGTACATCCACACGCCGAGGCTCAGCGTGCGCAGCACGGTGTTGACCGCGCCGTAGACCGGGTAGACGAGCAATACGGATAGCGGCGCGCGCGCGCGCGTGCCCGGGATGCGCACCACCCACCACGAGTAGAGCTCGAACGCGAGGTAGAGGAGGTAGACGACGAGCAGCCACCAGCGCAGCGCCGGCGTCAGCGCCATGACCACGAGCGAGACCGCCTTCAGCCAGTCGAAGAGCACGGTGTAGATGTTGTACGCCATCTCGTAGCGGAGCCGGAGGCCGTGCCCCGGGGCCACGAGCAGCCGCACCATGTTCGGCAGCTGGTCGATGAAGCCCGGGTACCAGCCCACGAGGCGCTGGCGGAGCCATTGCCGCCAGTTCGCGGGCGCCACCGTCCACACCGGCTCGTTCGCGAACACGATGCGCCGGCCGTGGAGCAGGTGGATGATGGTGCGCTGCAGGTCCTCGCCCTGGAACACGGTCGAGTGCTCGTGGTGGAGCGCGTTCAGGTCCACGGTGCGGAACAACCCCGCGGCACCCGAGATGCAGCTCACCGACTGCGTCACGT
>DATLUU010000292.1:0-3414 GCA_035577885.1 Verrucomicrobiia bacterium | reverse complement strand
CGTTCTGGGACGACCTCCACTTCGGCTCGCACGTGAACCGCGCCTACGCGCACTTCGACGGCACGCGCTGCGTGATCACCTGGGACGCGGTGCCGCGCTACGGCGACGTCGGCTCGGTGATGACGTTCCAGTGCGTGCTCTACCCCTCGGGCGAGATCCGCTTCCAGTACCGGTCCATGACCGGCACCACCGACAACGCCACGCTCGGGATCCAGGACAGCACGCGCACCGTGGGGCTCACCGTGGCCTTCAACCAGGCGTACGTGCGCGACAGCCTCGCCGTGCGCATCGTGCCGCTCCGCCAGTGGCTCGCGGTGGTGCCGCCCGCGGGATTCCTGCTCCCCGGCGAGCACCAGACCGTGCGCCTGGACATGGACGCCACCGGGCTCGGGACCGGCACCTACGGCGGGCGCGCGCGCATCGTGAGCAACGACCCGGCGGCGCCCGACACCGCGGTGAAGGTGGCGTTCCACGTCAGCGGCGCCCCCGACATCGTGGTCTCGCCCCCGGCACTCGACTTCGGCGCGCTGTTCTGGGGCGCGCGCGACACGCTCGCGCTCACGGTGGAGAACGCGGGCGTGGACCCGCTCCTCGTGGCCGGCGTGCGCACCGACCGCGCGGATTTCCAGGTCGCCGGAGCGCCGTTCACGCTCCTGCCCGGCGAAGCGATCACGGTGCCGATCGTGTTCGCGCCCTCGCAGGTCGTCGACCTGCGCGGCACGCTGTCGATCGCGAGCAACGACCCGGACCTGCCGGACGCCCAGGTGGCGCTCCACGGCATCGGCAGCGAGGCGCCGGTGATCGAGGCCGCGGGCACGCTGCTCGCGACGTCGGCGACGCGGGCGCTGACGCCCGATGCCACGCAACGCGAGCGGGCGCTCGTGCTCAAGAACAGCGGTGGAGCGCCGCTCCTGTGGACGGCGTCGGCGTTCCAGGGCGCGGTCGGCTCGCGGCCCGCTGGCCTCGCCGCCGTCGCGGGTGCGCCGCGTCCGCTCCAGCGCATCGCCCAGGTCAAGGGCGCGCTCGGCCCGGGCCCGGCCGCGGCGGGGGACGGCGGCCCCGACGCGTTCGGCTATCGCTGGATCGACTCGGACGCGCCGAGCGGTCCCGTGTTCGCCTGGGAGGAGATCGCGGCGACCGGCACCCGGCTCTTCGGCGGCGCCGACGACTCCACCACGCGCGTGGCGCTGCCGTTCCCGTTCTCGTTCTACGGCCACACCTACGACAGCGTGTCGGTGTGCACGAACGGCTTCCTCGCCTTCGTCGGCCGCGACAGCTCGCTCGTCAACACCGACCTGCCGAACGCCGCCGAGGGCGTGCCGCGGGCGCTCGTCGCACCCTACTGGACGGACCTCGACCTGCGCGCGGTGCGCGGCGCGGGCCGCGTGCTCGCGCGCTACGACGGCGCCAAGTTCGTCGTCGAGTGGAAGGACGCCGTGCACTTCTCCGGCGCGAGCCCGTACACGTTCGAGGTGCTGCTGTGGCCGAACGGCGTCATCGAGTACCAGTACCAGTCGATCGGTGGGTTCACCGGCGTGAACACGGTCGGCATCCAGGACGAGACCGGCACCGTGGGCCTGCGCGTCGCCTACAACGTGCCGTACGCGCACCCGGCCCTGCGCGTGCGGCTCTCGCACCGCGACGACTGGCTCGCGGTGACGCCCGCCAGCGGCAGCATCCCGCCCGGAGCGAGCGACACGCTGCACGTGCGCTTCGACGCCCGGCAGTACGCGGACGGCGACTACACGGGTGCGGTGCGCATCGAGAGCAACGACGTTCGCGAGCCGCTGCTCTCGGTGCCGTGCGCGCTGCACGTGGGCCTGCTCACGAGCCCGGCAGCACCCCAGCCCGGCGCGCTCGACGCCGTGTCGGCGAGCCCGTTCGTCCACTTCCTGCTCGCGCCGCCGCCGACCGCGGGCGTGGTCGCGGGCAGCCTGCGGCTGAACGGCCTGGCGGTGGTGCCCGCCGGCGACCCCGTGCGCGAGCCCGACGGCCGGATGACGGTGACGCTGCGCGCGCTCGACGTGCTGGCGCGCTCGGGCGGCGCGCCGCGCGACACGGTGACGCTCTCCGGCGAGTACGACGTCGGCGGCTGGTTCGCCGCGGACGCACTCCTGCACGTCACGCCACCCGCACTGACGGGCGGGCCGCTGGCCGCGTTCGGCGAGCGCGGGGAGAAGCGGCGCATCGACGAGCCGATCGCGCTCGATTGGAGTGCGCCCGCCGCGGGCGCCGAACGCTATGCGGTGATGTGGTCGGCCGACGGCGGCATGCGCTGGACCACGCTCGCGGGCGTCACCGCGCCGCCCTATACGCTGGTCGCGCCGGACACCACGTCCGGCGCACTCGTGGAGGTGGTTGCGAGCCAGGGGGACGCGGTGGTGGGGACGTGGCTCTCGGCGCCGTTCGCGGTACTGCCGCCGGCCTCCGGCGGGCCCCTGCCACCCGCGCGCTTCGCGCTCCGGCTCACGAGCGCCACCCCGGCCCGTGATGGCGCGCACTTCTCGCTCGAGCTGCCGAGCCCGGGCCAGGCGGACGTGGAGGTCTACGACCTCACCGGCGGCCGCGTGGCCCAGATCGTCCGCGGCCCGCTCCCGGCCGGACGGCACGCCATCGCCTGGGATGGCCTCAAGTCGGATGGCTCGCGTGCGGCCCCCGGGGTCTACCTCGTGCGCGCCCGCCACCCGGCCGGTTCGGCCACCTTGCGCGTGATCGCGCTGCGCTGACGACCGACCGCGCTCGGCCGGTCTAACCGCCGCGTCCGTCAGGGCTTGACTCCCTGCGGCCGCGCCGCGAGAGTCAGTTTGAGAAGGGCCTGTCTCCGGGCCCCTTGCCCCGTGCATCTCGCGTGCCTCGACCGGCGTATGAGCGGGGTCACCCTTTGCGAGGCGGGTACCCACGCCGATGACGAACAGCTCTCACCTGCTGGCCACGGTGAACCTGGTGCTGGGCGGGCTGGTGTTCCTGCTCGGCTTCGTCATCCTGCGCGAGAACCCCCGCCAGCGCCTGAACCGCGTCGTGTCGATGATGCTGTTCTTCGGCGGGCTCGGGGGCGTCCTCGCCGCGCTCACGCTGCTCGTGCCCGGCAAGGGCGAGGGCGCCGGGCTGCAGACGAACGTCGCCTACGTCTGGGAGCTGTTCTTCCCCACGGCGTTCCTGTTCGCGAGCGTGTTCCCCGAGGAGCGCGCGTTCACGCAGACGTTCACGCTGCCGGGCGGCATGCGCTCGCCCAACTTCATCCTCCTCGTCTACGCGCCGCACACGTTCCACTTCCTCTTGGTCGTGGTGACGTCGTTCCTGCCCGGCGAGGGCGCGTCGCACGCGAGCGTGGGCTTTGGGCGCTCGCTCATCGACCTCTTCACCGTGCTCGGACGGCTGTTCCTGAGCATCCACCAGTCGCTGTTCTCGCTCGTC
>DATLUU010000291.1:0-7576 GCA_035577885.1 Verrucomicrobiia bacterium | reverse complement strand
CGTCCGCGACCTCGACAGCTCGCTGGCGCTGGCGCAGACCAGCGCCGAGGAGAAGCGCCTGGCGGCGCTGCACGCGGAGCGCGCGCGCCGCACCGAGCAACTGGCGGCGGCGGACGCGAAGCTCCGGAGCGGCGTCGCGCGCGCGGCGGTGGAGCGCGCGCTGGCGGCGCTCCAGGAGGAGCGCGAGGGGCTCGACTATGGGCTTGCGGCCGCGGCGTACGCGCGCTCGGTCAAGCTCTCCGCCGCTGACACGCTGCCGGTCGCGGCGGCAGCCGCCGCGGCGGCGCCCGGCGCGGACTCCACAGGGACGGTCGAGACCGCGGCCGATTTCGCAGCGCGGCGCGACCGGGACGACGCCATCGCGCGCGCGAGCATCTTCCTCGTCGACCATCCGCAGTCGGGGGCGCGCGGCGAGATGCGGTTCCGGCTCGCGGACCTGCTCGTGAGCGCGGCGCGCGCGGACTTTCGCAGCCGCATGGCCGCTTGGGTAAGTGAGCAGGCGCAGGGCCGCACGCTGCCGGTGCCGGTGGTCGATCACGCGCAGGCGCTGGCGCTCTACCGGAAGATGCTGGAGGAGGACACCGACTTCCCGCACCTGGACGCGGTGCTCTTCAACGCCGGCATGCTGCTCGCCGACGCCGGCGATCCCGGTGCCTCGGAGTTCTTCGCGCGGCTCCTCACCGAGCACCCCGCCTCGCCCTACGTCCAGGAGGCGAGCCTCAAGCTCGGCGACCTGCGCGTGGACGGGCAGCGCCCCGACGAAGGCGTCGCCGACTACGAGCGCGCGGCCCATGGCAACGACCCGTCGCTCAAGGCGATCGCGCTCTACAAGAGCGGCTGGGCGCACTACAACGCCGATCGCTTCGACGCCGCCGCGCGCGCGTTCCGCGGCGTCATGGACCTCTACGCCGGCGAGGAGAAGCTTCACCTCCAGACCGACATCGAGCACGAGGCCGAGCAGTACTTCGTCTACTCGCTCGCCGCCGCCGGCGGCGCCGACGCGTACGCGCGCGAGTTCCCCGCCGGCGGGGCGGAGCGCCCCTACGAGCGCCGCGTGCTGCGCGCCATGGGCCAGCACTTCCGCCGCTACGGCGAGCTGACGAAGGCCGCGGCGGCCGACGAGCTCTACCTCGATCGCTGGCCCGGTGACCCGGCCGCGCTCGAGGTGGCGGGACGCCTCGCCGACACCGAGAAGCGCGCCGAGCGGCCCGACGAGGAGCGCGCGACCAGGCTCAAGTGGGCGGACCAGTTCGCGCCCGGCGGCGAATGGTCCAAGGCCCAGCCCAGCGACTCGCTGCGCGGCGCCGGTGAGGCGTTCGCGCGCGATGCCTGGCGCACGGAGGCGTTCGAGCACCACCGCGACGCGCGCGCCAAGGGCTCGCGCGCCGAGTGGCAGGAAGCCCTTCGCTACTACGAGACGCTGCTCGCGAAGTGGCCCGGCGACTCCGCCGCCGCCACGTACCAGGAGCATGCGGGCGAGGCGTGCGCCGAACTGGGCGACTACGCGGCCTCGCTCGCCCACTACCGGGCGGCGACGGGAGCGGCGGCCGGGGGCCATGGCGCCAGCTCCGACAGCGTCGCCACGCGCGCCGCATGGCAGGTGGTGGCGGTGACCGACCGCTGGTACGAGAGCACGCGCACCCCCGCACCCGCCGGCGCTGCGAAGACCGCGAAGCTCGGTCCTGGCGCAGACTCGCTCGCGCGCGCGTTCGTGCGCGAGGCCGACGCGTTCCTCGCCAGGGATGCGAAGAACCCGAAGGCCGCCGACCTCGTCTGGCGCGAGTGCCAGCTGGCGCTGGCGCACGGCTGGAACGACGACGCGCAGGCGGCACTCGCGCGCTTCGCACGCGGCTTCCCCAACGACAAGCGCGCGCCGCTCGCGGCCGGCGAACGCGCCGAGGCGTATTTCAAGAGCGGCGACTTCGCCGCCGCTTCCGACGCGTTCGAGGAGGCGCTGGCGGTCGCGAAGCGCGTCGGCGCCGACACGCTGGCGCGGCGCGCCGAGCGCGCACTCCCGGTCTGCGCGTACGCGCGCGCCGAGGCCGCGGCCACCGCGGACTCCACGCAGCACCAGCGCCACGCCGAGCTGTTCGAGGAGGTGGCGCGGCGCTGGCCCGACTACGAGCACGCGCCGCTCGCCCAGTACCGCGCCGGCCTCGCGTGGCTCGACGCCGGGCAGACGGAGAAGGGCGTGCATGCGTTCCAGCTGCTCGGCCAGCGCTGGCCGGCGAACGTGCTCGCGCGCGAGGCGAGCCTCAAGAGCGCGCAGGCGTGGGAGGCCGCGGGCGATAAGGAGCGCGCGTCGGCGGCGTACATCGAGTTCGCGCAGAAGTTCACCAAGGACGGCAGCGCCGACGAGGCGTGGCTCAAGGCCGCCGACCTCGCGGATTCGGCCGGGCAGGGCGAGCACGCCGACAACCTGCGCAAGGAGTACCTGAAGCGCTGGCCGAACGATCGCGAGTCGGCGCTCGAGATCCTGGAGAAGCTGGCGCACCAGGAGCTGGGCACGGTCTCGGCCGAGAAGCCGCTGGCCGCACTGCTCACGACACCCAGGCCCGGGACGGCGGCGGCGAAGGCGGCAGGCAAGGCCGTGGCCCCGCCCTCCTACCTCGCGCAGTACTTGAAGCTCGCCGCGCAAAAGCCTGCCGAGGCGTCCAAACCCCTGCTCGCGGAGGTCCGCTTCCAGAGCGCCGAGGAGGCCTACCGCCGCTACGACGCGTTCGCGCTCAAGCAGCCGCTCCCCAAGTCGATCGCGGCCAAGCAGAAGCTCCTGGACAGCGTTCTCGTGCGCTACAAGCGCACGGTCGACATGGGTGTCCCGGAATGGTCACACGCGGCGGGTTTCCGCATCGGTCAAGCCCTTGCCGGGTTCGGATCCGCGCTGGAGGCGAGCGAGCGGCCTGCCGATCTCAAGGGAGACGACCTCAAGGCCTACGAGAACGTGCTCATCGAGCAGAGCATGACCTTCCACGAGCGGGGCGAGTCCGTGTGGAGCGACCTCTTGCAGCGCAGCCAGGGCGGTGTCGCCGATGCCTGGGTCATCAAGACCCGGCAGTCGTTGTGGACGCGCCTGGGCGATCGCTTCCTGTTCCAGCCGGACGTGGAGTTCCCGGTGGTCGCGGGCAAGGCGCCGCCGCACGCGCGCTCGGCGCGCGGCACGCGCGACACCGTGAGCGGTGTGGCGACCGAGGGCGAGAAGTGATGCGCAGCCCGAACCGCCCGGCACTCGATCGCGTGCTCGTCGCGAGCGCGCTGCTCGCGTTGCTCACCGGCTGCTCCGTGCTCCACCTCGGCCACGCGGCGCCCAGCGGCGACGTGACCGGCGTCGCGACGCAGGCGAAGCCCAGGAAGGGCCACGAGAAGTCAGAGCAGACACCGCTCGACCCGCTCGCCGAGGCGCAGCTCCGCTCCCAGGAGCAGCCCGACCAGCCGTGGTGGCCCTACCAGGTGGCGACGCTCGAGGCCAAGTCCGGGCACACGGCCGAGGCGGAGGCCTCGCTGCGCGCGGCGATCGCGCGCGACTCGAGCTACGCGCCCGCACTCTCCGCGCTCTCGCGCGTGCTCTACGAGCAGGGCCGGCACGAGGAGGCGATCCGCCTGCTGGCGCCGGTGCGCGAGGGCCGCGTCACCCTGTCCGACGGCGACCGCGCGACGCTGCTCGCCGGGTTGGCACTGCACGAGGCGGCGCTCGGCCTCGAGGCCGATGCGCGTGAGACCGCTTCGGCGCTCCCCCGCGACGCGGCCGCGAGCGTCGGTGGCTACCTCGCCGTGCGCGGCACCGATCGCGACGCGGCCGACAAGGCCACCGCGTCGGCGCTCGTGGTCGCCCCGGAGAGCGCCGCACTCCACAACAACCGCGGCATCGCGCTCCTGCGCGCCGCAGACGCCGACGGGGCCGAAAAGGAGTTCCTGCGCGCGATCGAGATGGATCCCTCGCGCGCCGCGCCCTACTACAACCTGGCCATCCTCGAGCGCTGGTACCGGCTCGACTCCGCGGCAGCGGCCGCGCGCTTCAAGCAGTACTGGAGCCTCTCTCACGCCGACCCCGACAGCCTCTACGCCGAGCTGGGACACCCGGGAAACGTCGCCGAGGGAGGGACGAGCAAATGAGAAAGGCACTGAGAGCGCTCGCTTCGTTCGTGCTGCTGGTGTTCGCCGTGTTGTTCGTGCTGGGAGCGGTCGCGCACGCGACCACGACGACGCCCGCGCGCGGCCGGCGCGCGTCCGCACCGCGGCCGGCTGCGACCCGGCACACCACGGCCGACAGCCTCGCGCGCCCCGGTTCACGGGTGGCGCCGCGCACGCTCGACGACATCCACATCGAGGGCGAGATCCCGGTGCCGCAGGTGCTGTTCATCACCGCGCGGGACCAGCGCCGCTTCATGGAGTTCCAGCATCATCGCTATACGAGAACGAGTCTCGAGCTGGGTCGTGGCACGGCGATGCCCTCTCGCGTCGTGGTGCCCGAGCCCGGCCCTGTCCTTGGAAAGGAGAAAGAGCGATGAACGAGTTCGCCGGAATGGCGTCCTTCTTCAAGCAGGGCGGCCTGGCGATGTACGGGATCCTTGGCATCGGCGTGGTGGCGGCGGCGATCGCGCTGGAGCGCTTCCTCGTCATCACCGGCGCCTCGGTGCTGAACGGCAAGAAGCTCACGAACGACGTGATCGCCCAGATCAGCCGCGGCGACCTGAACGCCGCGCGCAACGTGAGCCGCAAGTCGAACGCGCCCGCGGCGCAGGTGGTGCAGGCGGTGCTCTCCGTGCCGGAGCTGGAGGAGTCGAAGCTCCAGTCGGCCGCGGACGATGCCGCGGCGCTCGCGATGCCGCCGCTCACGCGCCGGCTCGCGCACCTCAACGTGCTCGCGAACATCTCCACGCTGGTCGGGCTCCTCGGCACCATCACCGGCCTCATCACCGCGTTCGCGGCCGTGGGCGCGGCCGATCCCTCGCAGCGCTCGGCGTTCCTCGCCAGCGGCATCTCGATGGCGCTGAACTGCACCGCGTTCGGCCTGCTGGTCTCGATCCCGACGCTGCTCACGCAGGGCTTCCTCGTCGGCCTCGTCGAGGGCATCGGCGAGCAGGTCGAGGAGAGCGGCATCCGCGTCTCGCGCGCGCTGCTGGCCTCGGCCGCGCGCGGCCAGGTCGTGGCCATGCCGGCGCGCGCCCCGCAGGCGGCCCCGGGCCGGCCCTTCGCCCCGCAGGGCGGAACGCCGTGATGCGACGCCGCACCCGGCGAAAGGAGCTGAAGGTCAACACCGACCTGAAGCTCATGCCGCTCATGAACATCATCATCGCGCTGATCCCGATGCTGCTCCTGTCGGCGGTGTTCCTCGAGGTGAAGGTGATCGAGACCAGCCTGCCGCGGGATGCCGACGCCGCGGCGGCCGCCGCGGAGCCGGCGACGCCGCCCCTGGACCTCGCGGTGCACGTGCGCGGCGAGGTGTACGTGATCGAGGGGCACGGCGTGTCGCCGCTGCTCGTGGCGCGGCGCGCGGCCGCGGCGGCGCCGGACTCGGTCGCGACCCAGCTCCTGTCGCAGGCGCTGAAGGCCATCGCCGCCGCGCACCCGGGCACCACCGAGGTGCGCATCGTGGCCGAGGCGCGCACGCGCTACCAGGAGGTCATCGCGCTCATGGACGTGGCCCGCGGTGCGGGGCTCGTCAATCCCGCGCTCGAGGGCGCGGGCGATGCGAGCGCCCCGGCCCCATCCACGGGAGGGATCTGACATGCGCCGCCGACGCTCGCGTGCCTCGGGGCTGATGGAGCGCTACGCGTCCGATGGCGGACTCACGCTCACGTCGATGATGGACATCCTCACCACGCTGCTCTTCTTCGTGCTCAAGAGCTACGTCTCGGGCGGCGAGGTCACCGTACCGCCCCCGGGCGTCACGCTGCCGCGCTCCACCGTGAACGCCGACATGCACACCTCGGTGGTGGTGGCGATCGACCACGACACCATCATGATGGACGGCGAGAAGGTGGCCTCGGTCCGGGACGCGGTCTCGACCGACGAGCTGATGATCGCGCCGCTCGCCAAGCGGCTCGTGGAGGCGCGGGCGCTGATGGACGACCTCGCGCAGAAGAAGGGCGAGAAGCGCCAGGTCTCGCGGCTGGCGACGATCCAGGGCGACGCCGGGATCGAGTTCCGCGTGCTGCAGAAGGTCATGTACACGCTCGACCGCAACGGCTTCCCGGACATCGCGCTCGCGGTGTTGAAGAAAGCCTGAGAGCCCGGCCATGGCGATGATCACGGATTCGATCTACCGGCGGCCGTTGTTCGATCCGAACGACGTGCTGTTCATGCGCTGCCTCACCACCAGCGCCATCCTCGCGGTGCTGCTGGTGATCGCGGTGCGGCTGATCCCGGCGCCGCCGCCGAGGGCGGTGGTGAAGGTGGAGGAGCTGCCGCAGCGCTTCGCCAAGCTGATCCTGGAGCCGGTGAAGAAGGCGCCGCCGCCGGTGCTACCCGCCAGCGACCAGGTGCGTGCGACGAAGAAGGAGCCGGGCGGTGGCGGCGGCGGCGGCGGGCCCGCGGCGCAGGTGGAGCCGGTGCACAAGCCCGCGCCGGCGCCGGGCGCGCCCGCAGGGAACCGCCAGGTCGAGACCATGCACTCGCTGAGCGCCGGCAGCGGCTCGGCCGGCCGCGCGCGCGCGCAGGCCGAAGTGGGCGCGCAGATCGCCAGCTCGTCGGCAGCGCTCAACAGCGCGCTCGCCGGGCTCACGTCGTCGCTCGGCGTCACCAGCAGCGCCTCGGGCGGCACCGTCGCCCGTGGCGGGCGCTCGCGCGGCATCCGCGACGCGAGCGGTGCCGCCGACCTGGGGCACGTGCGCACGTCGCTGGGCGGTGGCGGGCTCGGTGCCGGTGCGGGCGGCGATCTCTCGGGCTCGGCGCTCAAGGGCTCGATGGTCTCGATCGGCGAGCTGGCCGCGGCCCTCGGCAGCGGTTCCGGCTCGGGTGGCGGATCGGGTGGCGGCATCGGCACCGGGACGGGCACGGGCGTGGGCTCGGGCTACGGGCCCGGCTCGGGTGGCGGCTCCGGCGGCGGATCGGGCGGCGGCTACGGCAGCGGCACGGGAAGCGGCGCCGGCCCCGGTGTCTACCGCAGCAACGCTTCGCTGCTCGCCGTGATCCAGCGCTATGCGGCGGGCATCCAGTACTGCTACGGCAACGAGCTCAAGCGCGATCCCTCGCTCCGCGGCAAGCTCGTGGTGGCGATCACCGTGTCCGCCTCAGGTGAGGTGACCGAGGCGAACGTGGTGCAGAACACCACCGGCTCGCAACGGCTCGCCTCGTGCGCGCTGTCGCAGATCCGCGACTGGCGGTTCCCGGCCGTGCCCGTCGGCGCCACCACGTTCCAGGCGCCGTTCGTGTTCACGCCGCCGAACTAGAGAGCCTGGCCCGAGCTATTCATGAGCCCGCGGCCTGCGAATGCGATCTGCCGGCCATCCGCTGCGTTGCCGAACCGGGGCGCTCCTCGACGTGTCTTCAGACACGTCTGCGGTGCGGCCCGGCTCGGCGCCTTGCGGCTGTCCAGCATCTCGCATTCTCGGCTCACGGTTCATGAATAGCTCGGGCT
>DATLUU010000290.1:0-3197 GCA_035577885.1 Verrucomicrobiia bacterium | reverse complement strand
AAGCCGTTGCCGACGGCGGTCCAGACGACGGCCACGACGCCCGCAGCGCCGTCGTCCGTGATGAGCGCTTCACGACCATCGACGCCCGGGAGCGCCACGCCATCGCCCCACGCGCAACTCGGCGCTTGCGCCCGCGCAGGCGCGCTCACGCACGCGATCGCGCACGCGAGCGCAACGCAGACGACGACCCGCAAGCGGGTCGAACGACGTTCGGCCGTCGCACGCATGCGACTAGGCTAGCCCCGTCCGCTTGCTCGCCGAACGCCATTTTTTCGCTTCCCTGCGCGGCCATGGTCGCGGCGCGGTCGGCGCTTGACCGATGAATCTTCGTGTAATATGTCACATACAAGATGAATATTCTCTTGAATCCGGCCGATTGTAGAAGCATCATCTATCTACACTCGGAGGGGCTGCCATGCTCGAAGACCTCGATGCCATCGACCGGAAGCTGCTCTCACTGCTCCAGCAGGACGGGCGCATGTCCAACGCCGACCTCGCGCGCAACGTGCGCATGGCGCCGAGCGCCGTGTTCGAACGCGTGCGCCGGCTCGAGCGCGACGGCGTGATCCGCGGCTACGGCGCGCAGCTGGATCCGCGCGCGCTGGATCGCTCGCTGCTCGCGTTCATCCTCGTGCGCACCGACGAGAGGACCGGCGAGAACGTTGCCGGCGCGCAGCTCGCAGGGGTGCCCGAGGTGCTCGAGGTGCACCACGTGGCCGGCCAGGACAGCTACCTGGTGAAGGTGCGCGTGAAGGATCCCGAGTCGCTCGGGAGGCTCCTGCGCGAGCGCTTCGGCGCCATCCCGGGCGTGCGCTCGACCATGAGCACGATCGCGCTCGAGACGTTGAAGGAGCACTGGTCGCTCCCCGTTGAGCCGTTGCCCGTACCCGAGAAGGAACGCCTCCGTGCCTGAGTGGACCACGCGCCAGCGCACGCTCTCGATGCTCGCGTTCGCGAGCATCTGGTTCGTGTGGGGGAGCACGTTCCTCGCGATCCGCGTCGCCATCGGCGGCATCCCGCCGGTGCTCATGTGCGCCTTCCGGCTGCTCTCGGCCGGGTTCGCGCTGCTCGCATGGGCGCGGCTCACCGGGGTCGCGTGGCCGCGCGGCATCGAGTGGCGCAACGCGGCGCTCGTGGGCGTATTGCTGCCCGGCGTCGGCAACGTCTCGGTCACGATCGGCGTCGCGCACGTGCCCTCGGGCCTCGTGGCGCTGCTCGTCTCCACGATCCCGCTGTGGATGGCGCTGCTCGCGGCGTTCGGTCCCGAGGCCCAGCCGCCGGGGCGCCAGGCGCTCATGGGGCTCGTGCTCGGCTTCGCGGGCATCGCGCTCTTGATCGGGCCCGGGCTCGTCCCCGGGCACGACGCGGGGCTGTCGCCGTTCTGGGCGCTCGTGCCGGTGGCGGGCTCGTTGTCGTGGTCGTGGGGCTCGCTGTGGTCGCGCCGGGCCCAGCTGCCGCGCTCGCCGATGATGTCCACGGGCGTCGGCCTCGTGGCCGCGGGCGTGGGTTCACTGCTGCTCGCGCTCGCCGAGGGCGACTTCCACCGCTGGAACGCCGCCGCCACGCCGCCGGGCGCCTGGCTCGCGCTCGCCTACCTCGCCGCGTTCGGCTCGGTGCTCGGCTTCAGCGCCTACCTCTACCTGCTGCGCCACCACCCGCCGTCGGTGGTCGCGACGTACGCGTTCGTGAACCCGATCGTCGCCATGTTCCTCGGCTTCCTCTTCGGCGGCGAGTCACTCACGCCGCGCACGCTCGCCGCCGCGGCCGTGGTGCTCGCCGCGGTGCTGCTCATCACCACCACGCGGCCCGCGGTGAGGCACGCCGGACTCGCGTCAGGCGTCGGTCCAATGCCCGCACGGAGGCCTTGAAACCCGTTTCGCGCTGGACGCTCGCGCGCGCTTGACGGTAGGTTGCTACGGAACGCCATCCGCTCCACGGATGGACCTCCCCGCCCGCCAGGAGCGTGCCCATGAGCCTCCGTCGCGAAGCCGAGAGCGAAAGCGGCCTCGCGGCCGACGATCTCCGCGAGAGCTGGCGGCTGCTCGCCCCCGAAGACCGCCTGGAGGCGTTCCTCGACCTGCCGCGGCCCGAGGCGGAGGACTTCTTCCTCGAGCTGTCCTCGCGCGACCAGTACGAGATGGTGCGCGCGATCCCGCCCGAGCAGCGCCGCTCGTGGATGCGGCTCCTGGCGCCCGACGACGCCGCCGACCTGGTGCAGGGCGCGGGGGACGACGAGCGCGAGGCACTGTTGGCGCTCCTCGACGAGCAGACCCGGCGCGAGGTGATGGCGCTGCTCGCCTACGCCGAGGACGAGGCCGGCGGCCTCATGAACCCGCGCTACGCGAACGTGCGCGCCGACGTCAACGTCGACGAGGCCATCAGCTATCTCCGGAAGCAGGCGCGCGAGAAGCTCGAGAACGTCTACTACGTGTACGTGAACGACGCCGACCGCAAGCTCGTCGGCGTCGTCTCGCTGCGCGAGCTGTTCGCGGCCCCGAGCGACCGCACCGTGCGCGACATCATGTCGACGGACCTGGTGACCGCGCGCCCGGACATGGACCAGGAGGAGCTGTCCCGGCTCTTCGCCGCCCACGACCTGCAGGCGATCCCGGTCGTGGACGAGAACGGCCGCATGCGCGGCATCGTCACCGTGGACGACATCGTCGACGTGCTGCGCGAGGAGGCCACCGAGGACATCCAGAAGATCGGCGGTACCGAGGCGCTCGGCGCTCCCTACCTGCAGGTCAGCCTGCTGGAGATGGTGCGCAAGCGCGTCGGCTGGCTCGCGGCGCTGTTCATCTCCGAGATGCTCACCACCACCGCCATGGCGCACTTCGAGGCGGAGATCACGCGCGCGGTGGTGCTGGCGGTGTTCATCCCGCTCATCATCTCGAGCGGCGGCAACTCGGGCTCGCAGGCGACGACGCTGGTGATCCGCGCCATGGCGCTCGGCGAGGTCCGCCTGCGCGACTGGTGGATCGTGATCCGCCGCGAGCTGGCCTCGGGGCTGGGGATGGGCCTCGTGCTCGGAGCGATCGGGTTCTCGCGCGTGCTGCTGTGGCAGGCGCTGTTCAAGAGCTACGGCCCGCACTTCCTGCTCGTGGCGATGACGATCGGCGGCAGCGTGGTGGGCGTGGTGACGTGGGGCACGCTCGCCGGCTCGATGCTGCCGTTCCTGCTCCGCCGCGTCGGCCTCG
>DATLUU010000289.1:0-5220 GCA_035577885.1 Verrucomicrobiia bacterium | reverse complement strand
GGAATCGCCCTCGTGCGTCTTGAATTTCTCGATGATGCCCAGTTTTTGTTCCTTGGTCAGCGTCAAGGGACTGGCTCCTGATCGGGGTGAGTGCCCGGCCCTGCCCGCGAGGGTCAGGTCTCGTCGGGAAGCGCGCATGGTGGGAACCCTGAGGGTCCGGGGCGACGCGAGAATATAGCAGCCCCGAGAGCCCACGGCCAGCGCCGCGCCCGGGCTTCTTCATAACCGCAACGATAACGCTCGCATCAGGTTGGGCGTTCGACCATATTTCCGTGATCGCGGCACGCCGCCGCAGGTCAGTCTCCGGGCGCGCCCAGCGCGGTCAGGTGCGCGCGCGCGGCGTCCACGTCCGCACGCATCGCCCGCACCAACTCCTCGGGTCCGGGGAACGCCTGCTCGGGCCGGAGCCACGCCGCGAACTCGACGGTGAGGTCGCGGCCGTAGAGATCGCCCTCGAAGTCGAGCAGGAACACCTCGAGCGTGCGCAGGCCCCCACCGAACGTCGGGCGCACGCCCACGCTCATCGCCCCCATGCGCCACGTCGCCTCGCCGGCGATGCGCGCCCACACCGCGTAGATGCCGTGCGCCGGCACCTGCTGCTCGTCGTGGAGACGGAGGTTCGCGGTCGGGAAGCCGAGCGTGCGTCCCTTCCGGTCTCCGCCCACGACCAGCGCGGTGAAGCCGTACGGGCGCCCGAGCAGTCGCGCCGCTTCGGCGACGCGGCCCTCGGCGAGCAGCGCGCGGATGCGCGTGCTCGTCACCGGCTCGCCGTCGCGGCGCTCGAGCGGCACGGCTTCGACCTCGAAACCGTGCACCGCGCCCAGCTCGCGGAGCCTGGCCACGGTGCCGGCGCGCCCGCGACCCAGCGCGAAGTCCTCGCCCACCACGAGCCAGCGGGGCGCGAACGGCGCCACCAGGTACTGGGTCACGAACGCCTCGGGCTCGAGTGCCGCCAGCTCGCGCGTGAACGCGAGCACGTGGAGATCGACGCCCATGCGCGCGAGCCGTGCGCGCTTCTCGGGCAGCGGCGTGAGCGGCGCCATGGGCCGGAACTCGCGCGCGAGCACGACGTCGGGATGGGGCTCGAAACTCACGGCGATGCAGGCATTCCCTCGTGCGCGATCACGCGCGCGCTCGAAGAGCGCGCGGTGTCCGATGTGCAGCCCGTCGAAGACGCCGACCGCCACCGCCCCGGGCACGGTCAGGCGCCTTTCCCGACGACCACCGCCCACGGGAACACGACCGACGGCCGGGCGCGCACGCCGTCGGCCTCGCGGCGCAGCTCGCCGAGCGCGAGCGCGTGGCCGGAGGCATCGCGGAACACCACGCTCCGAGGTCCGGCGCCGAGCGGCGCCGTGCCCGGCTCGACGCGCGGCGTCTGGCCCTGCCCGATCGCGGTGGCCGCGGCCGCCTCGAGCCGGAGCGCGGGCAGCACCTCGAGCGCCGAATCGAGCGGCACGCCCTGCTGCGCGAGCAGCGTCGCGGGATCGGCCGTTTCGAGCGCCTCCAGGCGGCACGACTGGAGCAGCGTGAACGGCTCGCTGCGCGTGCGGCGGAGCGCCGCGAGCGTGGCGCCGCAGCCGAGGCGCGCGCCCAGGTCGTGCACGAGCGTGCGCACGTACGTGCCACCCGAGCAGTCCACCTCGAACGCCGCCTCGTCGGCGGTGAAGCCGAGCCAGCGCCAGGCGTCGACGCGTACGCGCCGCGGTTCGCGCTCCACGGTGATCCCGCGGCGCGCCAGCGCGTGCAGGCGCTCGCCCTCGTGCTTGATCGCCGACACCATGGGCGGGATCTGGTCCTGCTCGCCGAGCATGGCGTCCGCGGTCGCGCGCACCTGCGCTTCCGTGGGACGCGCCTCCGAGCGCGCGAGCACGCGCCCGTCCGTGTCCTGCGTGTCGGTCACCACCCCGAACCGCGCGGTCCCCGCATAGGTCTTGCGACCGCCCTGCCACACCAGCGCGCAGCGCGTGGCAGTACCCAGCACCAGCACGAGCAGGCCGGAAGCACCGGGATCGAGCGTGCCCAGATGGCCCACGGCGCGCATGTGGAGGCGCCGGCGCGCGCGCTCCACCACGTCGTGCGAGGTCATGCCGCTGGGCTTGTCGACCGGGAGCAGTCCCGACCACTCCGGCGGTGCCGCACCCGGGCCGGCCGGCCGGGGCGCGCTCATTCCG
Source organism: Verrucomicrobiia bacterium (assembly GCA_035577885.1). Classification (GTDB taxonomy): domain Bacteria; phylum Eisenbacteria; class RBG-16-71-46; order RBG-16-71-46; family RBG-16-71-46; genus JAIOPA01. The sequence goes on along the minus strand of DATLUU010000289.1, from coordinate 3,046 downwards.
GCTCCTCGTCCTCCACCGGCTGGCCATCCTGGAGGCGCTTGAGCAGTTCTTCGACGCGGGCGCCGCGTTCCAGCGACTCGTCGTGGACGAAGCGGATCTCGGGCACCTCGCGCAGGCCCAGCCGCGGCGACAGCTCGTGGCGCACGAAGCCGGCGGCGTGCGCCAGCGCCTGCATCGTCGCCTCGCGCTCCGCGGCGCTGCCCATGATGCTCACGAACACGCGCGCGTACGACAGGTCGTGCGTGACCTCGACGTCGGTGACGCTCACCATCGCCGAGACGCGCGGGTCGCGCAGCCGGGTCTGCAGGATCTGCGCGACCTCGCGGCGCATCAGGTGGGCGACCTTCTCCGGTCGGATTCTCACTGCAGTGTCTCCTGCCAGTCGAGCAGCTGCGCCTGGACGTAGGACTCCACGATGTTCCGCGCGCTCTGCAGCAGCTCGCGCACGTGCCCGCCGTCCGAGGCCACGATCGCGAACCCGATGGCGGCGCGCTGCCACAGGTCCTGGTACTCCACCTCCGCCACCGAGGCGCGCACGCGCTCGCGCAGGCGCTCCTTCATGGAGCGCACCACCTGCCGCTTGTCCTTGAGCGACTGCGCGGCCGGCAGGTGCACCTCGAAGCGGACGATGCCGACGACCATGCGATGGTCCCCTCGGCGGAGGTCAGAGCGTGCGCGCCAGCTCCTCGATCTTGAACGACTCGAGCCGGTCGCCTTCCTGGAGCTCGCTGTAGCCATCCAGCGTGATGCCGCACTCGAAGCCCTTCTCGACCTCCTTCACGTCGTCCTTGAAGCGCTTGAGCGCCGCGACGCGGCCCGTCCACAGCGTCTCGTCGCCGCGCACCAGCCGGATCTTCTCCGAGCGCGTGATCTTGCCGGTCGACACCATGCAGCCGGCCACGATCACGCCCTTCGAGAGCCGGAACACCTGGCGCACCTCGGCGCTGCCGAGCACGACCTCCTTGAGCTCGGGCTTGAGCATGCCCTCGAGGGCGAGCTTCACGTCCTCCTGGGCCTTGTAGATGATGTCGTAGAGCCGGATCTCGACCTTCTCGCGCTCGGCCAGCTCGCGCGCACGCACGTCGGGCCGCACGTGGAAGCCGACGATGATCGCGTCCGAGGCCGCGGCGAGCAGCACGTCGGACTCGGTGATCTGGCCCACGGCCGAGCGGATGACGCGCACCGCGACCTCGCCCGTCGACAGCTTCTGCAGCGACTCGCTCAACGCTTCGACCGAGCCGTCGACGTCGCCCTTGATGAGCATCTTGAGCTCGTTCGGGCCGCCCTTGCCGAGGCTGTCGTGGAACGTCGTGAGCGAGATCGCCTTCGTCGAGCGGAACTCGTGCTCGCGGTGCAGGGCGGCGCGCTTGCTCGCCACCTCGCGCGCTTCGTGCTCGTCTTCCGGTGACACGAACAGGTCGCCCGCCGACGGCGTGCCGCTCCAGCCCACCACCTCGACCGGCGTCGAGGGCGGCGCCTGCTTCACGGTCTTCCGGCGCTCGTCGTACATGGCGCGCACGCGGCCGTACACCTGGCCGGCCACGAACGGATCGCCCACGCGCAGCGTGCCGCCCTGCACCAGCACCGACGCCACGACGCCGCGGCCCTGCTCGACGCGCGCCTCCAGCACCACGCCCTTGGCGCGGCGTTCCGGGTCGGCCTTCAGCTCGAGCAGCTCGGTGGTGATCAGGATCATCTCCAGCAGCTTGTCGACGTTCGTGCCCTTCTTGGCGGAGATCTCCACCGACACGTACTTGCCGCCGAACTGCTCCACCACCACGCCGTGCCCGGCGAGCTCGGTCTTGATGCGGTTCGGGTCGGCGGTCGGCAGGTCGACCTTGTTGATCGCGACCACGATCGGCACGTTCGCGGCCTTGGCGTGGTCGATGGCCTCGATCGTCTGCGGCATGACGCGGTCGTCGGCCGCGACCACCAGCACCACGACGTCGGTGACCTGCGCGCCGCGCGCACGCATGGCGGTGAACGCCTCGTGGCCCGGCGTGTCGAGGAACGTGATGTTCTGGCCGGAGGGCAGCGTCACCTCGTAGGCGCCGATGTGCTGCGTGATGCCGCCGGACTCGCCGGCGACCACGTTCGTGCGACGGACGTAGTCGAGCAGCGACGTCTTGCCGTGGTCGACGTGGCCCATGACCGTGACGACGGGCGCGCGGGGCTTGAGCTTCTCCGCCGGCACGACCTCGGCCGCCTCGGCCACCTCCTCCTCGAACTCGGTGACGAATTCCACGTCGAAGCCGAACTCATCGGCGACCGCCGCGATCGAGTCCTTGTCCAGCCGCTTGTTGATCGTGGCCATGAGGCCCATGCGCATGCAGGCGGTGATCACCTCCTGCGGCCGCACCTCCATCATGTTCGCGAGCTCGGCCACGGTGATGAACTCGGGCGTCTTGAGGAGCTTCGCCGCCTCGATCGGCGCGCCGGACTCGTCCTTATCGCGGTGGTGCTTGCGCCGCCCCTGCGTGGTGTCGAGGCTCGCGAGTGTCTTCCTGACGCTCTCCGCCGCGAGCTTCTCGTCGACCTGCTTCTTCTTCTTGCGATCGCGCCGGCCGCGCCCGGGCCCGCCCGAGGGCGCGCCGAACGACGGCCGCGGGCCGCCACCCGGGGCGCCGAAACCGCCGTGCGTGGGCCTGCCACCCGTGGGACCGCCGCTGAAGCCGCCGGGCCGGCCGCCGCCGCCACCTTGAGGGCCTCCGAAGCCGCCCGGACGACCGCCGGGTGCGCCACCGGGACGGCCACCGCTAAAGCCACCGGGTGCGCCGCCTGGACGGCCGCCGCCAAAGCCACCGGATGCGCCGCCGGGACGGCCGCCGCCGAAGCCTCCGGGGCGCCCGCCGGGAGCGCCACCCGGGCGCGCGCCGCCGGGCGGGCCCTGTCGCGGCGGGCTCGGCGGCGTGCTCGGGTAGGTGCGGCCGGGGATGGTCGGGTTCGCGGGACGGAAGACGACCGCGGCGCCCGCCGTGGGCGGCACCGACGCGTCGCGCTGGATGCGCGCCTGCTGCTGTGCCTGCTGCGCCGCCTGCGCCGCCTG
>DATLUU010000288.1:0-3554 GCA_035577885.1 Verrucomicrobiia bacterium | reverse complement strand
GACATGAGCATCCGCGACCTCGAGCGCATTCTTTACTATGAATCGTATGTGGTGATCGAGCCGGGGAAGACCGGCTTCAAGAAGCGCGAGATCATCACCGAGGACCAGTACAACGAGGTCATGGACGAGCAGCCGGACTCGGCCCTGAAGGCGAAGATGGGCGCCGAGGCGATCCGTGACCTGCTCGGCGAGCTGGACCTGGAGGAGCTCTCCACCGACCTGCGCGCGCAGGCGAAGATGGAGACGAGCGTGCAGCGGAAGAAGGAGCTCCTGAAGCGCCTGCGCATCGTCGAGGCGTTCCGCCACAGCGGGAACCGTCCCGAGTGGATGATCCTCGAGTGCGTGCCCGTGCTGCCGCCGGACCTGCGTCCGCTGGTGCCGCTCGAGGGCGGCCGCTTCGCGACGTCGGACCTGAACGACCTCTACCGCCGCGTCATCAACCGCAACAACCGGTTGAAGAAGCTCATGGACATCAAGGCGCCCGAGGTCATCCTCCGCAACGAGAAGCGCATGCTGCAGGAGGCCGTCGACGCGCTGTTCGACAACGGCCGCCGCAGCCGCGCCGTGCGTGGCCAGGGCAACCGGCCGCTCAAGTCCCTGAGCGACATGCTCAAGGGCAAGCAGGGCCGGTTCCGCCAGAACCTGCTCGGCAAGCGCGTGGACTACTCGGGCCGATCCGTGATCGTCGTCGGGCCGGAGTTGAAGCTGAACCAGTGCGGCCTGCCGAAGAACATGGCGCTCGAGCTGTTCAAGCCGTTCATCATCCGTAAGCTCGAGGACCGTGGCTTCGTGCAGACGGTGAAGAGCGCCAAGCGACTGGTCGAGCGCGAGAAGCCCGAGGTGTGGGACATCCTCGGCGAGATCATCGAGAACCACCCGGTGCTCCTGAACCGCGCGCCGACGCTCCACCGCCTGGGCATCCAGGGCTTCGAGCCGGTGCTGGTCGAGGGCAAGGCCATCCGTATCCACCCGATGGTCTGCCAGGCGTTCAACGCCGACTTCGACGGCGACCAGATGGCCGTGCACGTGCCGCTGTCGTTCGAGGCGCAGATCGAGACCAGCCTGCTCATGCTGTCGACGCAGAACATCCTCTCGCCCGCGAACGGCCGGCCGCTGGCGACGCCGCACCAGGACATCGTGCTCGGCTGCCACTACCTCACCAAGGACCGCGGCGACATCCTCGATCCGCGCGCGGCCGAGGCGAAGGTGGGCGGCACCGACCCTCGGCGGCTGCGGAAGTTCTACAGCCCCGACGAGGTGCGTGCGGCGTTCGACAACCACGAGATCTCGCTGCACGGCAGGATCGCGCTGAAGGCGATGAGCGTGCCGCAGGCGCGACAGGCCGCCGAGATGTGGCTCGTGACCACGGCCGGCCGCGTGCTGTTCAACGACGTGGTGCCGCGTGACCTGGGCTTCCAGAACCAGACGATGGACAAGAAGAAGCTCGAGAACCTCGTGCTCGCCTGCTACTCGAAGCTCGGCAGCGAGCTGACGTCGGACCTCCTGGACTCGCTCAAGGACCTGGGCTTCCAGTACGCCACCCAGGGCGCATTCACGGTGGGCATCGACGACGTGCGCATCCCGCCCGAGAAGGACCTCACGATCTCCAAGGCGCGCACCGAGGTCGACCGCATCAACGTCGCCTACCGCAACGGCGCGATCACCGAGGGCGAGCGCTACAACAAGGTCATCGACGCCTGGACGCACGCCACCACGGAGGTCGAACAGCTCACGTTCGACGGCCTGAAGGGCGATCGCGACGGGTTCAATCCCATCTTCATGATGGCCGACTCGGGCTCGCGCGGTAACCGCGAGCAGATCCGCCAGCTCGCCGGCATGCGCGGCCTGATGGCGAAGCCGCAGAAGAAGATCACCGGCGGCTTGGGCGAGATCATCCAGTCGCCGGTCGTGCACAATTTCAAGGAAGGGCTCACCGTACTCGAGTACTTCATTTCCACGCACGGCGCGCGCAAGGGTCTCGCCGACACGGCCTTGAAGACGGCCGATGCCGGCTACCTGACGCGTCGTCTCGTGGACGTGGCGCAGGACGTGATCATTAACGAGGAGGACTGCGGCACCATCCGCGGCCTCTCGGTCGGGGCGCTCAAGGACGGCGAAGAGATCATCGAGCCGCTCGCGGACCGCGTGCTGGGTCGCGTGGCGGCCGACGACGTCGTCCACCCGATCACGAACGAGATCATCGTCGAGAACGGCGAGATGATCGACGAGGTGGTGCAGAAGCGGATCGACGAGGCAGCCAAGGCCGGTCTTCAGAAGATGCGCATCCGCTCCGTGCTCACCTGCGACGCCCGCCGCGGCGTGTGCGCCAAGTGCTACGGGCGCAACCTCGCGACCGGTCGCCTGGTGGACCTGGGCGAAGCCACCGGCGTCATCGCCGCGCAGTCGATCGGCGAGCCGGGCACGCAGCTCACGCTGCGCACGTTCCACATTGGCGGCACCGCGAGCCGCATCGTGGAGTCGTCGAAGTCCGAGGCGAAGGACCCCGGCACGGTGCGCTTCGTGGAACTGGAGACGGTCAAGTACCAGGGCAGCGCCCGCGACGGCGAGCTGTGGGTGTGCGTGTCGCACGGCGCCGAGATGGAGATCGTCGAGGGCGACCGCGTGAAGGCGCGCTTCAACGTGCCCTACGGCGCCCACCTCGTGGTGCAGGACGGCCAGGCGGTGAAGCGCGACGAGTTGCTGTTCGAGTGGGACCTCTACAACAACCCAATCGTCACGCAGCAGTCGGGCATGGTGCGGTTCGTGGACGTGAAGGAGAAGGTCACGGTCCGCGACGAGGTGGACGATACGACCGGCTTGAAGCTCCTGGTGATCATGGAGGACCGCAACAAGGAGCTGCAGCCGGCGATCGACATCCTCGACCCCCAGGGCCACAAGATCGCTCACTACCCGCTGCCGACGGGCGCCCGTCTCGAAGTCCGCGACGGCCAGCGCGTGGGCGCGGGCGAGGTGATCGTGAAGACCCGCCGCGAGGCCTACAAGAACCGCGACATCACCGGCGGTCTGCCGCGCGTCGCCGAGCTGTTCGAGGCGCGCCGGCCGAAGGACGCGTCGATCGTCGCCGAGATCGACGGCACGGTGGAGTACGTGGGCGTGACCCGCGGCATGCGCAAGTACGTCATCAAGGGTGAGGACGGGCAGGACCAGGAAGCGCTGATCCCGCAGGGCCGCCACGTGTACGTGCAGGCCGGCAGCGTGGTGCGCGCCGGCGATCGCCTCACCGAGGGACCCATCAACCCGCACGACATTCTCAAGATCAAAGGCATTGAAGAAGTGCAGGAATATCTCGTGAACGAGATCCAGGAGGTCTACCGCCTGCAGGGCGTGCGCATCGATGACAAGCACATCGAGGTCATCGTGCGCCAGATGCTGCAGAAAGTGCGCATCGAGGATCCGGGCAACACGACGTTCCTGGAAGGGGAACACGTGGACCGGCTCGTGGTGCTCGAGGAGAACGACAAGATGATGAACGAGGGCCAGCAGCCGGCGACGTTCCAGCCGCTGCTGCTGGGCATCACCAAGGCCTCGCTCTC
>DATLUU010000287.1:0-3029 GCA_035577885.1 Verrucomicrobiia bacterium | reverse complement strand
CACGGTGAAGTTGAGGGTGAGGAGGTGGCCCTCGGCGACGGAAGCGGTGGCGGGCGCGGTGACCACGGGGGCACGATCGACGTTGGTGACGGTGATGGCGGTCGAGCTCGAGCCGGCGAGCGCGTTCCTGGCGGTGAACGTGACGCTGTAGCTCCCAGCCTGCGTGAAGGAGGGCGTCCAGCTCAGCGTGCCGCTGGTGTTCCCCGGGCCGGGGGTGAACGTGGCGCCGGCGGGGACTCCGGTCGCCGTGATCGAGGTGATGGCTTCGCTATCGGGGTCGGCGGCGGTCACGTTCACGGTGAGGAGCCCGGTCTCGGCCACGGTGGCGGTGGCGGCCGCGGTGATCACCGGGGCACGGTCCGTGTTGGTGACGGTGATGGCGGTGGTGCCGGAGCCGGAGAGCGCGTTGCTGGCTGTGAACGTGACGCTGTAGCTCCCCGCTTGCGTGAAGCCAGGTGTCCAGCTCAGCGTGCCGCTGGTGTTGCCCGGGCCGGGGGTGAACGTGGCACCGGGAGGGACGCCGGTCGCGGTGAGCGACGTGATGGCGTTGCCATCGGGATCGGCGGCGGTGACGTTGACGGTGAGGAGGCCGCTCTCGGCCACGGTGGCGGTGGCGGGCACGGTCACGACCGGGGTCTGGTCCGCGACGAACTCCATCGCGCCCCGATCCGAGTACTTGACCGGTCCCGCGCCGGTATTGGCGACCGCGGGCACATCCACGCGCGCGTGCCCCGTGGCATCCGTGGACGGCCAGCCCGGCGCGCCCGAGTCCGCCGCGTCGATGGCGGGGGAACTCGCCAGCAGGGAGAAGTCACCCCCGGCGGCGTTCACGAAGTTCGGGTTCGCCTGCAGGGAGTGTGCGTCCTGCAGGCTGGCGCTCTGGTAGGTGGCGAGCGTGGTGTGGTTCGTGGCGATGTAGCGGATGGGCGCCGCAGCGGTGGAGTTCCAGATGATGTTGTAGTCCGAGACGAATCCGGACGCCGACGTCCCATCGACCCAGAGATCGTAGCGACCCGTCGTCAGTCCGTTGTCGACCGCGATGCAGTTGTGGAGCTGTGTGCCGGAGGCATTGCCTTCGATCGAGAAGCCGTCATTGCGGTTGCCGAACGCGACATCATTGGCATGGATCGTCCCCGTGGCCGAGAGGTGGTCGAACCCGTGGTCGCCGTTGTTCCACGACACGTTGTTGTACGAGATGCAGTCGTTCGCCCCGCTCGTGAAGAACACGCCCGCATCCTGATTGTCGTGAATGCGATTGCGCGCCAGGGTGTTGTTCGTCGACGCGTTCACGTAGATCCCGTTGGCTCTCGAGACGGCGGGGTCGACGTTACGGAACGACTCGTTCCCGCGGAGGATGCAGCCGCTCGAGGCGGCGAGCAGGCCGATGCCGTGGAAATTGGAGTCCGAGACCCGATTGTTCTCGATGAGGACCCCCGTGCTGCCGTTGCATCGGATCCCGTAGCCGTTCGAGAACGTCACCCGATTGTTCGAGATGACGAGATTCGTGCAGCCGGTGCCGAGATTGAAGCCACGGTCCTCGGCGTGACTGACGTCGAACCCGTCGATGGTCACCCACGACTTGGCGTTCACGCTGAACCCATAGGTGCGATGCCCCACGAGCAGCACGTGCGCGCCGGGGTTGCCGCCGCCGGCGTTCACGTAGAGCCCCTGGCCCGCGACCCAGGTGAACGAGCCGCTCGGCAGGGAGGCGGGTGACAGTGAAGAGGGCGCGAGCCGCGAGCCGTCCATGAACACCTGGACCGGACTCCAGATCACGGCTGCAGCACGGTAGACGGCACCCGAATCCGCCACCCACTGCGCGGGCGACGAGAAGCTGTCCGCGCCGTCCACGACGACGCCTGCTCCAAGCGCCTGGATCACGAGCGGATTCCCGGCCGCTCCCGACGCGGACACCGTCACCTGCTCGGGATAGGTCCCCGGCTTCACGTAGATCGTGATGCCCGGGCCGCTGTGGGCGGCCAGCGCGGCCGAGATCGTGCAGTAGGGCTGCAACTCGGTCCCGGGACCCGAAATGGAGCACGCGGGACTCCCCTGGTCCACGTAAAAGACCTGGGCCGATGCGGGAGCGGCGAGGAGCAGGAGGCTGAGCGCCCCGCGAACCAGATTCGCGGGCGCCAGGGATGGACGTGGCACGGGGGTTCCGAGAGGAGAGAGTCTCGGGCCTCCGGCGCGCCGGGAGTCGGCATGCGGAGGCGGTTCCACCGGGGTCGGTGGCGAACAGGGACATCAACGATACTTCAATTGACATATGACGATATTGGGAATTTGCATATGAAGTCGAGTCCATTGCTCGTGTTGGAACGCCGGTTTAGCCGGATACGGCCACGTGACGCACAGCGGTGAACGCGCCGGGTCGTGGGCGCCCGGGCCCGCCCGGGCAGGGTGAGATCCCCACGCCACAGGGCCGTTTCCCCCAGCCGCCGAGGGAATCACCCCCGGCTTTCGAGCCCCTGCCGGGCGTGGGTACCTGCAACTCCTTGTGCGCCACCGATCCCCCCCGCCGAGTTCAGTGGGCATGAACAATGCGTTTGTCCTGGTGAACAGTTCACTGAAGTTCCACTTGCGGGGAGGGCAACGTGGCCAGGACTCTTGTCATCACGATCTCGGCGGTCGCGCTGCTCGCCTTCGGGGCGATGACCGCCGCTGCAACGACCACCACCACACCGGCCTCGGGCGGCACCAACGTCTCGGCCGACCGGGCGCAGAACGGCGCCGCGCCGGCGTTCACCACGCTCGGCGCCATCGTCATCGCCGAAGCCAGCAACAACGACTTCAAGACGAGCGGCACGCTCGTCCTGACCGCGCCGAGCGGCTGGCAGTTCAACCCCGCGGCGGCGGTCTCGGCGACCCCGGGCAAGGTGGGAGGCGGTACGACCCAGGTCGATATCTCGGCCTCGGTCGGCGCCATCACCGCCTCGACGATCACCATCAACATCACCGTGAATGCCACGGCGAGGCTCGACAACCTGACGCTCAGCGGCATCCAGGTCCAGGCCGTCGAAGGCGGG
>DATLUU010000286.1:0-4726 GCA_035577885.1 Verrucomicrobiia bacterium | reverse complement strand
GGTCTGGTGCACGTGGAGCTCAAGGTGGCGAACGCCACCGACACGATCCGCTTCCACGCCGAGGGCCAGAGGCTCACGCGCGTGACGCTCCGCCAGGGTGGCGACAGCGTGATCGTGACCCGCACCACCGGCGACCACGGCCTGCAGACGCTGGGCGCTCAACGCAAGCTCACGCCCGGCACGGCGACGCTCGACATCGAGTTCACGCACCTCTACGGCACGCGCGCAGTGGGACTCTACAAGGCGATCCAGGACCAGCGCGGCTACCTGTTCACGCAGTTCGAGTCGGACGACGCGCGCGAGGCGTTCCCGTGCTGGGACGAGCCGGGCTTCAAGTTCCCGTACCAGATCGTGCTCGAGGTGCCGGAGGCGCAGGAGGCGCTCTCCAACACGCCGATCGAGAGCTCGGTGCCCAAGGACGGCTGGAAGACGGTGACGTTCAAGCGCACACCGCCGCTCCCCAGCTACCTGCTGGCGATCGCGGTGGGACCGTTCGAGTACTCACCGGTCGCGGGCACGAAGGTCCCCACACGCATCGTCACCTGCCGGGGCCGGAAGCAGCTTGCTGCGATCACCGTGCAGACCACGCCGAAGATCCTCGCCGGCCTCGAGCGCTGGTTCGGCGTCCCCTACCCGTTCGAGAAGCTGGACCTGATCGCGGTGCCGGAGTTCGCCTACGGGGCCATGGAGAACGCCGGCCTGATCACGTTCCGCGACGACGTGCTGCTGCTGGACCCGGCGAGCGCCAGCACCTCGCAGCGGCGCTCGAACGCGAACGTCATCTGCCACGAGCTGGCGCACATGTGGTTCGGCGACCTGGTGACGATGGCGTGGTGGGACGACCTGTGGTTGAACGAGTCGTTCGCCGACTGGATGGCGGCCAAGGTCACGGACCAGGTCTATCCGCAGTACCGCCAGGGCCTGAACGACCTGCAGCGCGTGCAGCAGGTGAAGGGCGGCGACATCCAGCCGTCCACGACCGCGATCCGCGAGAAGACCACGAGTGCCTCCGCCGGCCTCTCGAACGTGGGGCTCGTGTACAGCAAGGGGAACGCGGTGCTGTCGATGTTCGAGCGCTACCTGGGCCCGGAGACGTTCCAGAAGGGCGTTCAGTCCTACCTGAAGAAGCACGCGTGGGGGAACGCCACCGCCTCGGACCTCTGGCAGGCGCTGGACCAGGTGAGCGGCACGAACGTCTCCGCCGCGATGACCACGTTCCTGGACCAGCCCGGCGTGCCCTACGTGCGCGTGGTGCCGGCGCCGGGCGGCGTGCGGCTCACGCAGTCGCGCGCCACGCCGTACGGCGTCTCGCAGCCGCCGATGCGCTGGGACGTGCCGATGACGCTGCAGTGGTCGGACGGGAAGACCGTGCGCTCGCAGCGTGTGCTGCTCAAGGACGAGAGCGTGGTGGTGAAGCTGCCCGCGACGCCCGCGTGGGTGATGCCGAACGGCGGCGGCCACGGCTACTACTCGTGGAGCGTGCCCGAGGAGTGGATGACGACGCTCGCGGAGAACGCCGCCAAGGTGCTCTCGCCCGACGAGCGCGTGGCATTCCTCGGCGACCTGTCGATGCTGATGACGCAGGGCGAGGTGCGCGGCGACACCTACCTGCAGTCGCTTTCGCACTTCGGCTCCGATCCCGAGCCGCAGGTGGTCTCGAGCACGATGGAGTCGCTGACCGGCGTGCGTGGGGCGTTCGTGCCCGACAGCCTCGAGAGCCTGTTCGCCGTGTACGTGCGGCGGACGCTGTCGCCGGCGCTGGAGCGTGTGGGCTACGAGAAGAAGCCGGGTGAGGACGAGACCGTGTCCACCATGCGCGGCGACCTGCTGCGCTGGCTCGCGAACCGCGGCCAGGACCAGAAAGTGCTGGCGTTCGCGCAGGACGCGGCGAAGCGCTACCTCGCGGACTCGACGAGCGTGGACCCGGGCATCGCCGACGCCGTCGTGTCGCTGGCGGCGAAGAAGGGCGACGCGGCGCTGTTCACCGACTACCAGCGCCGGCTCGAGGCCACCGAGGTGCCGGCGATCCGCCGCCGTTTCCTCGGGGCGCTCGGCGCGTTCGAGGACACCGCGCTCACGTCGAGGGCGCTCGAGTACTCGCTCTCCGACAAGGTCCGACCCACCGAGACGTTCGAGATCCTCCGCGGCATGGGCCAGAGGAACGAGGCCGCGGCCGCGCGCATCTTCCGGTGGATGATGGCGAACTACGATCTACTCGCCTCGCGGGTGCCGCCGCCGGCGCTCCGGTTCCTGCCCATGTTCGCGAACGGCTGCAACGCCGAGCGGCTGGCGGCGGCGACCGCGTTCTTCGGCGACCCGAAGCGCGTGGCTCCGGGCATGGACAAGACGCTCGAGCGCGTCGGCGACGGCGTGCACACCTGCCTCTCGCTCCGCGAGCGCGAGGGCGAGCACGTGAACAGCTACATGCGCGGGTTCGCGATCAACTGAGCGTCACGGGGCCGGGGCGGGCGACCCGCCGCCCCGGCCACCCGCGTGCGGCCCGACGTCAGTTCTCGAGGCGCAGCGCCACGCGCGCGTCGTCGGTCTTCGAGCGCGCGACCATGCGCACGTGATCCACGATGCGGCCGCGCCCGAAGCCGAGTAGCGGGTAGAGGCCCGGGTCCTGGGTGTGCTCGGCGAAGTCCACGACCTGGCTCTCGCCGTTCAGGAACACCACCTCGGCCCAGTCGGCCTGCACCTTGCCGTTCGCGACCTCGTACCAGAGCTTGGTCCCGCGGCGCCCGATGTTGAACGTGAACTCGGTCCAGTCCTCGTCCTTCACGAGCAGGGCGTTGTCCATCCACGACAGCGCATCCGCCACCGGGTGGGACGCCACGACCGCGGCCGTCGCCGGGGTCCAGAGGACGGGCCGCAGGTAGACGCGCGGCTGTACGCGCACGGCGACGACGCTCGGGTGCACGACCACGACGCGCGCGGGGCGCGCGAGCGGCCAGCCGCGGTGCACCACCACCGCGGTGCGGTGCGGGCCCTTGTGGACGACGACGACGCGGCGGGCGGACGCGGGCTGGGCGAGAGCCAGGCCCAGACCGAGGACGAGGAGCAGCGGGAGCAGGTGCTTCATCGAACACCTCCTGTGCGGGTTCTTCCCTGGGAAGACCTGAACGCTCCCGGTGGGATGCAGGGCGCATGCCGGTCGCGGGCACGCGCAACTCCTTGCGCGTGTGCACCGCGGGCGGCATCGGGCGAAATGCCCCGACGCGAATGGCCCGACGCGTACAGCGGAAGTCGGTTCCGGTTCAGATCCTGCCGGGCGCGTGCCCGCCTCGACGGCGCCGTCTGCGCCGCGTGGAGAAGCCTTTTCCCCGGACCTCACCGCGGCAAATGTTCTTGATTCTCATCCTGCACGAGGGGCATGCTCCGGGCCCAGAGTCACGCTCGCCCCCCGCGCCCGTGTCGAATCCCCCTCGCTCACGGCGCTGCCCCCCGCTCCTGCGCTTGCTCCCGTCCCATGCGTCCGCCTGGACGCCGCGCGTAGGAGAGACCATGCGCCTCGCTCGCATCCTCACCGTTCCGATCATCGCCACCTTGCTCTTCGGCTGCAGCCGCCAGCTGCCGCTGTCGCCGAACGCGAACGACGCGTCGATCGCACCCATCGACCTCTCGGAGCTGCATCGCATCGAACGCCGGCCGCTCGCGGGGAACGGCGGCAAGGTGGTGGAGCTGCCGGCGGGCTCGAACAACGCGCTCGCCGCGGCCCTCGTGGCCGCCGGGACGAACGGCACCGTGTTGCTGAAGAGCGGGCTCCACACCGAGTCGGGCACGGTCGAGATCACGAACACGGTGACGATCGCCGGCGAGACGGGCGCCGTGCTCCAGTCCGACACCCATCCTTCCCTCACCTCCAGCGACGAGCTCGAGCCTGCGCTGTGGGTGCACGGGGTCTCGGGCGTGGTGATCCACGACATCGAGATGCGGCCCGTGGGCGCGATCGGCGGCACCGGCATCCTCCTCCACTACGCCGACAACGCGAGCGTCTACGGCTGCAACATCCACGACGTCGAGTTCGGCGTGCTCGCGGAGAAGGCGAACTCGGCCAAGGTGTGGAGCAACCGCATCGCGTGCTCCACGGCGTGGCTGAGCGGCGCCATCCCCGAGGCGCTGGGGGTCACGATCATCAACGGGACCAACGCGATCCTCGCGAACAACAACGTCACCGGCGCGCTGTTCGGGCTCTGGCCCTGCGACGCGGGCGGCAAGGTGCTCGCGAACAAGGTGAGCGGCTGCCTCGAGGGCATCATCTTCTGCCGGGTGCCGGCGTGGTCGTTCGAGCTGCCGGACGGCACGTACGCCGGCTCGGCGCTGAGCACGACGCACTGCCTGGCCCAGGGGAACGAGACGTCCGGCAACTTCGCCGACGGCATCATCGTCATCGACGGCGCCCACGACAGCCGGGTCGTGGACAACAACTCCCACGACAACGGCGCCTACGACGTCGAGCTGAGCGGCGACTCCTACCGCTTCGGGTTCCTGACGCCCAGCTCCTACAACTGCGCGTTCGTCGCCGGCACGCACGCGAGCGTGAAGGTGAAGAACTGCGGCAACAACAACACCGTGAACGGCGGCGTGCTGGTCGACAACAACGTCGATCCCTGCAACTGATCGAGTCTCGCGGGTCGCGAAAGGGGGCGCGTCACGCTCGTGGCGCGCCCCCCGCGAGGTTTCAGCGCGACGCCGAGGAGAGGCGCATGGGCGCGAACAGTCCGGG
>DATLUU010000285.1:0-2904 GCA_035577885.1 Verrucomicrobiia bacterium | reverse complement strand
CGTGATGCAGTGGTTCCCCGCAGCCGAGCGTGGGTTCGCGCTCGGGGTTCGGCAGACGGCGATTCCCGTCGGCGGCCTGATCTCCGCCCTGGTGCTGCCCGCGCTGGGCCTGCGCTCCGCGTTCGTCTTCCTCGCGGCGCTCTGCGTGGCGGGCGCCGTGTTCGGGGCGGCCGTGATCCGCGAGCGCGAGGGCGCTGCCGAGGACGACGTGCTCGAGCCGCGCGGGCTCGGCGCGACGCTACGCGACCACCGGCTCTGGCTGCTCTGCGGTGCGAGCAGCTTCTACCTGGTCGCGCAGCTCGCGATCACCGGGTTCCTCGTGCTCTTCTTCCACGAGGAGCGCGGCCTGACGACGGCGGCGGCTGCGGGCGTGCTCGCCGGGGTGCAGGTCGTGGCGGCGGCGATGCGGATCGGCGGCGGCCGCTGGTCGGATCGTCTCGGCTCGCGGATCCGGCCGCTGCGGATCGTCGGCGTCGGCAGCGCGATCACGCTTGCCGTCGCCGTGGTGCTGTTGTCCGCGCCGCTCCCGCTCCTGATCGCGTCGTTCATCCTCGCCGGCGGGCTCTCGATGTCTTGGAACGGCCTCTCGTTCACGGCCGCGGCGGAGATCGCGGGCCGTGCGCGGGCGGGCGCGGCGCTCGGAATGCAGCAGAGCGCGCTGGCCGCCGCGGGCGCGATCGTGCCGCCGGCATTCGCCGCGATCGTCGCCGCGTCGTCGTGGCGCCTCGGCTTCGCGCTGTCGGCCGCGTTCCCGCTCGCGGGCGTCGCGCTCCTGCGGCCGTTGCGGTCGTAGGGTTCGGGTGTGCGGGTCTTCGAGCGACTGGACGAGCTGTACGCGATCGGGGGCGGTACGCGGCTCGCGTACACGGCCGAGGAGGACCAGGCGCACGAGCTGGCGGCCGAGTGGATGCAGGAGGCCGGCCTGACGGTCGACCGCGACGAGGTCGGCAACCTGTTCGGCCGCCGCGGCGAGGCGCAGGTCTGGAGCGGGTCGCACCTCGACACCGTCCCGAACGGCGGCAAGTTCGACGGCGCGCTCGGAGTGATCGCTGCGATCGAGGCGGCGGAGAGGCTCCCGCGCGTGCCGTTGGCGGTCGTCGCGTTCCGGGCCGAGGAGTCGGGGCCGATGGGGAGCCGTCGGTTGACCGAGCTCCCGCAGGCGTTCCTGGAGGTGCACATCGAGCAGGGGCCGAGGCTCGAGCGGCTCGGGGAGCCGCTCGCCGTCGTGACGGGGATCGCCGGCCAGGCGCGTGGCAGCGTCACATTCGAGGGGAGGGCGTGCCATGCGGGCACGACGCCGATGAACGAGCGATCCGACGCGCTCGTGCAAGCGGCCGAGTTCGTCATCCGGGTTCGCGACAGCGCACGGGATGGAGCCGTGGCGACGGTCGGTGCGCTTGAGGTCGAGAACGGCGCGACGAACGTCGTGCCCGGGCGGGTGACGGTGTCCGTCGACGCGCGGGCGCCGAGCGCCGAGCAGCTCGAGAGGCTGATCGGCGCGATCGGCTTCGAACCCGCGTGGCGCCAGCACCCGGTCGCGATGAGCGGGCCGCCGCTCGACGTGTTGCGCTCCGTGCTGCCCGATGCACCCGAGCTGGTCTCGGGCGCCGGCCACGACGCGATGGTGCTCGCGGCTGCGGGCGTGCCGACCGCGATGCTGTTCGTGCGCAGCCTCAACGGCGGGGTCAGCCACTGTCCGGAGGAGCTGTCTTCCGAGGAGGACGTCGAGCTCGCGGTCGACGTGCTGGAGGCGGCGCTCCGCCGCCTCGCCTCGGCTGTGGACGAGTAGTCACGCTTTCGTCGCGAAGCGGTCACGGACACGCGCGGCTTCCGGCGATACGCTCACCGCGGGTGGCGGGTGGAGCCGCCGCTCCCCACCCAATGAGAGGGCGGGGTGCGTTCTCTCTGGTCAGGTCTCGGTGAAGAGGATCGGCTGGGCGCCTTCCCAGAGCACCTTCCGGCCGAGCTCGCCGAGTGCCTCGCCGCCGTCCACGACCGTGGCGAAGTGGTTGCCCGCGAGCATGCCCGCCTTGCTGGCGAAGGCGGCCGGACCGTACGGGAACAGAATCTCCGTCTCGCTCACGCCGCCCGGGTAGAAGAGGATCTCGCCGGGCGAGGGATAACAGGTCGCATTCTCGGGCCCGAAGCCGACGTCCAGGTCGCCGAACGGGATCCAGCACGACTCGCCGCTCCAGCGCGCGTGGATGATCCGCGAGTCCAGCGGCAACAGCCGCCGGAACGCGGCTACGGTCGCGGGCGCGGCTTCCTCCTCCAGCTGTGCCGTGAAGCGGTAGTCCCCCGAGACGATCTCCAGCGCCATTCGGCGAACCTACTTGATCTTCGCGCCCGCTCGGATCCAGGCGCCGAGTGCCGCGCGCTCCGCTGGGGTCATGCCGGTCGCATTCCCGAGCGGCATCACCTGCGAGTCGACCGCGACCCGCTGGATATCGGCCGCGTGCGCGTGGATCTCGGCGGCCGTGTCGAATTCGATCCCCAGCGGGGCCGCGTCCACCTTGGTTGGGTGCGCGGAGTGGCACGGCACGCAACGCTCCTGCACGATCGCATGGGCGCGGGCGAACGGCACCGGCGCCGCCGCAGCCGCCCCTCCCGAGCCGTTGCTCGGACGGATCGCAACTGCGACTACGGCGATCCCTGCGGCCGCGGTCACGAGGATCCACCAGGCGTTCCGGCCGGCGTGGTGCAGGTTGAAGAACAACCGGATCCAGGCTCCGATCGCCATCAGCGCCACCAGCACGAGCCACGCGTAGCTGTGCCCGTACGCCGTCGGGAAGTGGTTGCTGAGCATGGCGAAGACGACCGGCAGGGTCAGGTAGTTGTTGTGCACCGACCGCCGCTTCGCCTCGAGCCCGGGGGCCGGGTCGGGAGCGCGGTAGGCCTCCTTTG
>DATLUU010000284.1:0-18393 GCA_035577885.1 Verrucomicrobiia bacterium | reverse complement strand
CAGAGGTCACGGCCACGACAACGACCGCAGTGTTCGTCACTGAGTAGTCCCGGCTGTCGTATCGAATCACCGCGATGCGGTCGCCACGCGGGCTCCATGCGAAGTCGTCGAGGATTGGAAACGGCAGGTACGGGCCCGGCTGGCGGAGTCCGGCGGCCGTTCCCGCACGCGACCCGCACATGGCGGCCTCAAGGCGTCGGAGGCATGAGCGCTCATGCGCGCTAACTCGTTGAACGCCTTGGTGCCGGGAGCAGGACTCGAACCTGCACGGGCTTGCGCCCAGCGGATTTTAAGTCCGCTGCGTCTACCGTTCCGCCATCCCGGCACGATGCTCATCCGATATGCGGGCCGCGTGCCCGCTGAAAACCGAACCGCCCGGCGCCTTCACTTGGCACCGGGCGGTTCATGACGCCAGAGAGATCGGCGTCAGTGCTCCGGGTGCCCCGGAGGGCGTAAGACGTCGGTGACCTTCACGCACGGGAACTGCGCCAGGAAGCCCTGGACCGCGAAGCCGAACAAGCCCGCGAAGCCGACGGTCACGCCGATCTCGGGCAGCCCGACCCAGACGTGATTCGGGTTCAGCGACGGCATCACCAGCACGTGGCGCTCGATCCATAGCCCGGCGAGGATCACGCTGTTGAAGCCCATGATCAACGCCGGGTTCGTCTTGCTCGTCTTGTTGAGCATGCCCAGGAACGGAATCGCGAAGATCATGATGAACGCGGCGAACGCCAGCGGCCGCCACGGGTCCTCGAAGCGCAGGAACACCCACCACGTCTCCTCGGACATGTCCGCGTACCAGATCGGCAGGTACTGCGACCACATCAGGTACGCCCAGAAGATGCACCAGGCGAACAGCACCTTGCCGATGTCCCAGAACATGTCGGTGGTGATGTAGCCCTCGAGCCCGCGCTTGGCGCGGAGCCGCGTGGCGAGGATCGCGACCACGGACATGCCGGAGATGAACGCGCCGGCGTAGACGAACCAGCCGAACAGCGGGCTCACCCAGTTGGGCGTGAGGCACATGATGAAGTCCCACGCCATCACCGAGAAGAAGACCACGAACGTGAGCACGATCTGCGGCGACTGGTGCGACTCCTCGTGCGAGGCGTACTTGGCCTCTGCCTCGTCCCCGCGCCACTCCCCGACGATGTTCTCGTACACGCCCTTGAGCCTCGGCTCCATGTACGGCATCAGCAGCTTCAAGTCGGGCCGGAGTGAGACGCGCACGAGCTTCATCGACAGCCAGGTGAACAGCGCCAGGCCGCCGAGCGTGCGGATGAAGAGGAACGGCACGTTGAGGAACGGCATCTGCCGCGGCTCCACGTGGTGCGTCCACGGCAGGTAGGTCCAGATGCCGGCGACGAGCAGCAGCACCATGGTGCCGATGCCGTAGGGCAGGTAGCTCGAGAGCGATTCGCCGATGCGCATGATCGGCCCGCCCCACTTGCCGTTGCACAGGCGGATCGCGGCGGCCAGGACTACGCCGCCCTCGGCGATGCCGAGGAAGTAGATGGTGTTGATCGCCCACGCGCCCCAGGCGCGCAGCGGGTTCGTGATCATCAGGAACGCGAACGCGACGATGCCCACGGCCATCATGGCGAAGAAGATGTTCCGCTTCTTCGGGTCGCGCGTGCCGGGCAGTCGCCCGGCGATGTCCCTGAGGATGGTGTCGTCGTTCATCGCGGGCTCGTCTTCTGCATGTGGCGGATGTAGTGGACGAGGCTCCAGGCGTCGCGCGAGCTCAAGACGTTCCCGTAGCTCGGCATGATCGCGCCGCCGTGGCGCATGTACATGTACATGAAGCCGTCGGTGCGACCGCGCGTGCTCTCGCCGAGAAGATCCGGCGGCGGCACGAACTTGGCGGCCACGGGCCCGTCGCCGGCCATGGTCTTGCCGTGGCAGGTCCAGCAGATGGTGTGGAACAGGCTGTCGCCATGCGCGATCGAAGCGTCGGTCGAGGGCGGCGCCTCGATCTTCTTCTCCACCTCGTCGTAGGGCGCGGCGGCGGCGGCGTAGGCGTCGACGCCGATCGTGGGCACGCTCAACGAGTCGGGCGTGCCGTCCCACACCGTCGGCTTTCCACTCTCCGACCAGATCCCGCGCTGCGGGTCGGGCGCCACGGTCTGGCGCATGTCGCGGATCGGGTAGTACTTGAGGTGCGTGACGGACTTCTTGAGGTCGTTGCAGCCCTGCTGTGCGCTCACCGACCACAGCGCGAGCAGCCCGAGCACGGCGAGGGGCTTAAGCATGGACCTGCACCTCCTCGGCGCCGTGGCCCTTCATCGTCTGCTCGATGGGTCCGGTCTTGTCCGGCGGGCACGCCACCCAGATGCCGATCCGGTCTTCCTGGAAGCGCGGATCGTAGGGCGCGGCGGGGCGGATCTCGGGCAGGCGCGCCAGCGCCAGCATGCCGAACAGGTTCGAGAGCCCGGCCAGGAGGATCATGCTCTCGTAGCCGAGGATCGTGAACGGCGGCACGCTGTAGAGCTCCTTGCCGCCGATCACCATGGGCCACGTGTAGATGGTGTAGAAGCACAGCGCGAAGCCGCCGGTGCAGCCGAGGAACCCGCCGACGGCGGTGACCCAGCGCACGAGCGACGGACCTTCCTCCAGCGCGTGCACGATCTCGTGGTGCGGCACCGGCGAGTACACGCGCACCTGCTTGTGCCCGGCCTGGCGCAGCGACGTCACCGCCTTCGCGGCGTCGTCCACGAAGTAGTAGATGCCCATGACGCCGTAGAACTTGGGCGGCGGCGGGAACAGCAGCTTCTGGATGGTCCCGATCACGCGTGCACCCCGTTCCCGCGGCGCGGCGGCGGCAGCGTCTCCTTGATCTCGGCGATCGAGAACGCGGGCAGCACGCGCACGAACACGAGGAAGAACATGAAGAACCAGGCGAACGAGCCGACGATGAGCGCGATCTCGGTGATGCTGATGGTGTAGTGGAACCAGGTCGCGGGGTCGAACGAGCGGTTGAGCGAGGTGACGATGATGACGAAGCGTTCGAACCACATGCCCACGTTCACGAACAGGCAGAGAATGAACATGGCGACCATGTTGCGGCGGAAGCCCTTGAACCACAGCAGCAGCGGGAAGACCACGTTGCACGAGAACATGGTCCAGAACGCGGGCCACAGGTAACCGGTGGCGCGGAACCAGAACAGGTCGGCCTCGGCCTTGTTGGGGCCGAACCACGCCATGAAGAACTCGGTGAGGTAGGAGTAGCCCACCATCGTGGACGTGAGCAGCACGAGCTTGGCGAGCTTCTCCATGTGATCGAGCGTGACGATGTGCTCGAGCTTGAATGCCTTGCGGATGGGGATCAGCAGGTTGATCACCATCGCCACGCCGGAGAAGATCGCGCCGGCGACGAAGTAGGGCGCGAACAGCGTCGAGTGCCAGCCGGGCACCTGCGCCATGGCGAAGTCCCAGGACACGATCGAGTGAACCGAGAACACCAGCGGCGTGGCGATCGCGGCGAAGAACAGGTAGGCGCCGTAGAAGTGCTTCCACTGGTAGTTGGCGCCGGTCCAGCCGAACGACACCAGCGTGTAGATGAACTTCATCAGCGGGTGCTTGGCGCGGTCGCGCACCGCGGCGACGTCGGGGATCAGACCGACGAGGAAGAAGATGCTGGAGATGGTGAGGTACGTGTTCACGGCGAACACGTCCCACTCGAGCGGCGAGCGCACGTTGGTCCAGATGCCGCGCTGGTTCGGGTACGGGAACAGCCAGTAGTCGAACCACGGGCGGCCGGTGTGGATGGCGGGGAACATCGCCGCGGTCAGCACGCCGAACACGGTCATCGCCTCGGCGACGCGGTAGACGGCGCGCCGGAAGTGCGAGCGGAACAGGAAGAGCACGGCGGAGACCAGCGTGCCGCAGTGGGCGATGCCGACCCAGAACACGAAGTTCGTGATGTCCACGGCCCACATCACCGGGCGGAAGAAGCCGGAGACGCCCCAGCCGTGCACGATCAGGTTGCGCACCGCGGCCAGCGCCACCGCGAGCACGGCGAGGTCGAACAGGAACGCCGCCCACCAGATCTTGCCCGGCAGGCTGATGAGCTTGAGGACGTCGTCGTTGAGCGACGCCTGCGTGAGCGGGCGCTTCTCGGGGTCCGCGTGAGCGGAAGCCACGACCCTCGGCGCGGGCGGGGTCAGCGTGCTCACGCCTCGGCTCCCGTGGTGTCGCGCGACACCTTCTGCAGGTAGGTCACGCCGGGCTTCGTGTACAGCTCCTCGAACACCCAGTACTTGCGCTCGCCGAAGCTCTTCTTGTGCACGGCGCTCTCCGGATCGATGAGATCGCCGAACGTGATCGCCTGCGTGGGGCAGCTCTGCGCGCACGCGGTCTGGATCTCGCCGTCGCGCACCGCACGACCCTCGTCCTTGGCGTTCCCCTTGCCCTCGAGGATGCGCTGGATGCACATCGTGCACTTCTCCATCACGCCCTTCGAGCGCACGGTGACGTCCGGGTTCAGCTGCCAGTTCAAGGGTTCGGGGAACGCGAACGTGGTCTTCTCCGGCGCCGAGTAGTCGAACCAGTTGAACGCGCGCACCTTGTAGGGGCAGTTGTTGGAGCAGTAGCGCGTGCCGACGCAGCGGTTGTAGACCTGCGCGTTCAGCCCCTCGGGGCTGTGGTAGGTGGCGTAGACCGGGCACACCATCTCGCACGGCGCGTCGCCGCAGTGCTGGCACATCATGGGGATGAAGCGCACGTCGTTCGCGCCGCCCGCCACCTTCTCTTCGAAGCGGTCGATGCGGATCCACTGCATCTCGCGGCCGCGACGCACCAGGTCGGGGCCGACGACGGGGACGTTGTTCTCGGCGTTGCAGGCGACCACGCACGCGGCGCAGCCGGTGCACGAGTTCAGGTCCACGCTCATCGCCCAGCGGTGCTTGGCGCCCGGATAGCTGCCCACGTTCACCGGGTCGTCGCTGGGGTGACGACCTTTGACCTTCGGCTGGTACGCGGTCACCGCGTGCGCCGGCGGCTGCCAGTTCTCGGCACGCGCCTTGGGCTCGGTGTGCTTGCCGCCGCGCGTCATGCTCTCGTCGGGCTCCGCGTGGCCCTCACCCGCCGGATAATGCCCCGCCGACGGCGCCACATCGTGCTCCTCGGCCTTCCCCGCGAGCAGCGCCGCGAGCGGGATGATCTGGGCGATCGCGCGGTCGTGCTGGCTCTTCTCCGGCTGCTGGAGGTAGAGCTCCATCGAGTTGGTGCCGCGCGCGAGCTTGGCGTTGGCACCCTGGTAGGCGACGGCGCCCGCCGCGTCGTCCATCGACTTGGGCAGCAGTCGCACCGCGTTGACGCCGCGGTTCGTCGCATAGCGGCCGTACGCGGTGTGGCCCTGGCCGAGTGCGATCGCCACCGTGTCCTTGCGGATGCCGGCGTAGAGATAAGCGGGCACCTCGACATGGCCGGCGCTGGTCTCGACGCGCAACGGCTCGCCCTGCTTCACGCCCAGCTTCTGCGCGGTGTCGGGGTGGATCTCGGCCCACGAGCCCCACACCGTCTTGCTGGTCATGTCCGGCAGCTCCTGCAGCCACGGCCGGTTCGCCCCGCGCCCGTCGTAGAAGTTGTTCGACGGCGTCAGGAGCAGCGCGAACTCGCCGGGACCGAAGCGCTCGGAAGCGGCGAACGCCGGCGTGCCGGTCCACTTCACCGGCGTGTCGGAGGCGTCCTCGAACACACCGCCCGCCGCGAGCGACTTGGCCCAGAACGTGTCGAAGTCGTCGCCCTTGCCGAAGCGCGCCTGGAGCGCCTTCCACTTGCCCTGCAGGTAGTCGTGATAGGTGTCCGGCCAGCTCTTGCCGCCGCCCGCGGCCTTGGCCGTGGCGATCAGCGTGTCGCCGAGCGAGCGCGAGTCGAACATCGGCAGCTTCTTCATCGCCGGCTGCTGCAGCGCGTACACGCCGCGCGAGGTCCAGGCGTCGCCGAAGCTCTCGAGCGCATGCGAGATGGGCAGGATGACGTCGCAGAGAGCGGTGGTCTCGTCGTGCGCGGTGGCGAGCGCCACCTTGAATGGGACCTTGAGGAACGCGTCCTTGACCGGGGCCCAATCGGGCGCGGCGTAGACCGGGTTCGCGCCGTTGACGAGCAGCACCTCGACGTTGCCCGCGGCCATGGCCGCGAGCTCGGCCGAGAACTGCGCAAACGTGGCGAGCCCGCTCACGTCCAGCGTGCGGTCGAAGCGCACGGTCTTCCCGGTGTTGCCGGCGACGTGGTTCAGCACGTTGACCGCGGCGGCGAGCGCGGTGCCGTGCGTGCCCTGGGTGGCGATGCCGCCCGCCACCGCGAGGCTCGGCGAGCGCTTGGTGAAGAGGCGCGCGAGCCGCGTGATCGTTTCCGCCGGCACGTCGGTGAGCGCCGCGACTTTGTCCGGACTCCAGTCCGCGAGCGCGGCCTTCAGAGCCGCACGCTCGGAAGCGGCAGCGCCGAGGCCCTCGCTCACGATGACGTTCGCGATCCCCAGCGCCACGGCGAACTCGGTGCCGGGTTTCGCCGCCACCCACTCGTCGGCGTTGGCGCCGGTGGTCGAGAGCCGCGGCTCCACGGTGACGAAGTGCCCGCCGCCGTCGTCGCGCTGCGCCCGCATCTGCGCGAACCCTCTCGCCTGTGCGACCGGCGACAGGAACGTTTCCAGCAGGTCGGCACCGAACGCGATCAGGCAGCGCGCCGCACCCACGTCGAAGCGCGGCACGGCGTCGATGCCGAACGTGGCGCGGTTCGCGGCGCGAAGGGCTTCGTAGCCGAACGGCTCCCACATCACGTGCTTCGCGCCCACGCTCGAGCCGAACTCGCCGGCGAGCGCGCGCATCGTGCCGGTCTCGAGACCGGTGAGCAGTACGGTCTTGGTTCTAGCCGCCGCGATCTTGCCGCCCACGAGCGCGAGCGCTTCGTCCCAGGTGGCGGCCTTCCAGTTGGCGCCGTCCTTCACCAGCGGCGTCTTGATGCGATCGGGGTCGTAGAGGCCCTGCAGGCCGGCCTGGCCGCGCGCGCACAGGCCGCCCTGGTTCAGCGGGTGCGCGGGGTTGCCCTCGAGCTTGATGGCGCGGCCCTCGCGCGTGCGCACGATCAGGCCGCAGCCCGCCGGGCACTCGCGGCACGTGCTCGCGTAGAAGTAGGGCACGCCCGGCAGGATGTCCTCGGGCGCCACTAGGTACGGGATCAGCTTCTCGGCGGGCGGCTTGGCACAACCGGCGGTGACGCCGGCGACGCCGATGCCCACGAGCTTCAGGAAGTCGCGCCGATCGAACACCACCCGGTCGTCGTTCATGTCAGTGATGACAGACCAGGCAGTCCATCGTCGCCGGGTACTCCGCGTTGGTGAGGTTCTTCCGGTGGCAGCTCACGCACCAGCCCATCTTGAGCGAGCTGTACTGGTAGACGCGGTCCATGTCCTGGACCGGACCGTGGCACTCCTGGCAGGCGAAGCCCGCGCGCACGTGACGCTTGTGGTTGAACTTCACGTGGTCGGGCAGGTAATGCACTTTCACCCACGGCACCTGCTCGCCGCGATCGGCGTAGCCCGTGAGCTTCACGATCTCCGGCTTGTCCGTGGCCACGAACTTGTGGCAGCCCATGCACGTGCTCACGGCGGGGATGTTCGCCCACACGGAGTTCGCCGCACCGTAGTGGCAGTACTTGCAGTCCATCTGGTTCGTGCCGGCGTGGATCTTGTGGCTGAAATTGACGGGCTGCACCGGGCCTTTGGTCTCTCCCATGCGCACGTTGAACGATTGGGAGAGCGCAACGCTGGCGGCGACGAGCGTGCAACACACAATCATGACGGCGACGAGCTTTGTCATGGCCGCGGGGCACGCTAAGGGCGCCACATCGACCTGTCAACCGCCTCGTGAAAGAATTCGCAATCTAGGGTGAACCCTATAGGCGCCAATCGAGTGTGCGCCTCGGGCCGCGCCAGGGCTAGGGGCGCTTGACCGCTTCTGGCAGCTTGAGCCACTGCCCCTTCATCACCTGCTCGTCCAGGTCCACGCCGTTCACGATCGCGGCCTCCTCCACCGGCACGAGGCCGCCGCTCAGCTGGCCGTAGACGCTGCGGAAGTCGCCCGCCACGGGCGCCGGCTGCACGCGGATGTGCGCCGGCTGCACCATGCCGCGCTTGGGATCGGTGAGCACGGTCATGGTGCGGATCGAGGCGACGATCGCGCGCTCGTTGGCATCGCCTGGCGACGATCCCCTGCCCAGCACCTGGAGCATCACGTCGGAGGTGATGCTCACGAACCCGGCGACCAGGTTCTGCTGCCCGCCCTGGCCGTCGGCAACGGAGATGCTTCCGATCCACGCCGGCCAGCTCCCCAGCGACTCCGGGGCGCCGCGCGAGCCGGTGACCTTGCCCGTGGTGGTGAGGCTCACGAGGTAGTCGCCCGGCGACTTGCCCGCGGCGTCGCGCGCGAGCGTGAGCTGCATCACGCCATTCTGATCCTGCGACACGCCGGTCAGCGCGCTGTGCGTGTGCTGCGTCTTCCACCCCGGCGGGAAGCTCATCTCCAGGCCGAGCGCGGGATGGAAGAAGCGCGAGCCCTCGAACCAGCCGTAGCGCGGGTTCTCGCCGTAGACGAGATTGCGCACGTGGTCCAGGTAGGCGCGCTGGCGGATGTTCATGTTCACCTTGCCCACGGCCGCCTTGGCGGCGAGCTCGGTGGTGCGCTCCTGGCGCTGTCCCGGATCGGGGTGCGTGCTCATGTAGCTCGGCAATGACTGCCCGGCGCGCTCGGCGATCCGCTGCAGCGTCCGGTAGGTGCCCGGGATCTCGCGCGGGTCGTAGCCGGACGCGGTGGCGTAGCGCACGCCCAGCTCGTCCGCCTGCGTCTCGTCGTCGCGCGAGTACTTGAGCATCAGGAGCCCGAGCCCCTGCTGGGCGATGCTGCTGTAGCGCGCGAACGTGGGCGAGACGGCGGAGGCGAGCCCGAGCCCCAGGCCCGCGAGCTGCTGCTCCGTGATCTGCTTCGCCGAATGCCTCGCGGTGACGTGCCCGATCTCGTGCCCGAGCACGCCCGCCAGCTGCGCCTCGCTCTGCATGTGCGCGAGCAGGCCGCGGGTCACGTAGATGTAGCCGCCGGGCATGGCGAACGCGTTCACGACGGGATCGTCGAGCACGGTGAAGCGCCACGGCAGCGTCGGCAGCTCCGAGGCGGCCGCCACCTTGCGGCCGACGCTGTCGACGTAGGCACTGAGCGCCCCGTCGCCGTACTCGCCGTACTCGGCGACCGCGGCGGTGTAGCCCTCGCGACCGATCGCCGCCTCCTGGGCCGGCGTCACGATCGTGAACTCCTTGTGGCCGGTGGCGGGATTCACGGTGCAGCCTGCGGCCGCCCAGGCGAGCGCTGCGGCGGCGAGCGCCAGCACCACGCGAGCCCGGCGGGGGAACCTCCTGTTCGATCCCAGCATGGTTCGTGTCCTCCGTGAACGAATGCGCGGCGGCCGCCGGCGGCTACCTATCTAATAGCGCGGGACGCTGCTGTCCACCTCGCGCGACCAGGCGTCGATGCCGCCGGCGAGGTTCTTGAGCCGCGTGAACCCCATCTCGCGCAGGATCTCCAGGGCGCGCTGGCTGCGGACGCCCTTCTGGCAGGCGAGCACGAGCGTGCGGTCGCGCGGCAGCTCGGCGGCGCGGGCGGGCACGCTCCGAAGCGGCACGTGGAGCGGCGCGCCGGGAAAACGCGCGATCGCCAGCTCGTGCGGCTCGCGCACGTCGATCAGCACCAGGTCGTCGTTGCGCGCGAGCCGGTCGGCGAGCTCACGCACCGTCATCTGGTCCGAATCGGTCGCGTGCGGCACCGCGCCGCAGAGCGCGTCATAGTCCTGGAGCTCGCGGATGCTCGGGTTCTCGCCGCAGATCGGGCAGTGCGGGTCCTTGCGCAGGCGCATCTCGCGGAAGCGCATCTCCATCGCGTCGTAGAGCAGCAGCCGGCCGACGAGCGTGTCGCCCGCGCCGAGCAGGATCTTGATCGTCTCCGTGGCCTGGATCGAGCCGATCACGCCCGGGAGCACGCCGAGCACGCCCGCCTCGGCACAGCTCGGCACCACGCCCGGCGGCGGCGGCTCGGGGAAGAGACAGCGGTAGCAGGGCCCCACGCGCGCATCGAACACGCTCGCCTGACCCTCGAAGCGCAGGATGCTGCCGTAGACGTTGGGCTTGCCCTCGAGCACGCAGCTGTCGTTCACGAGGTAGCGCGTGGCGAAGTTGTCGGTGCCATCGACGATGACGTCGTAGGCGCGCACGATCGCGAGCGCGTTATCGCGGTTGAGGTAGGCCTCGTGCGGCACCACGTTCACGAACGGGTTCAAGTCCTTCAACCGCGCCGTGATCGAGCCGATCTTGGACTTCCCCACGCCCGCGGTGCCGTGCGCGATCTGGCGCTGGAGGTTCGACTCCTCGACGGCGTCGAAGTCGACGATGCCGATCGTGCCCACGCCCGCGGCGGCAAGGTAGAGCGCGAGCGGCGAGCCGAGGCCGCCGGCGCCCACGACCAGCACGCGGCCGGCCTTCAGGCGTTTCTGCCCCTCCTCGCCCACCTCGGCCAGCGACAGGTGCCGGCCATAGCGGCGCAGCTCGGACAGCGTGAGTTCGGGGAGCGATGCGTTGGCTGGTTTCAATGGAGGGGGCTCCGCGCGGCGGTTCTGGCGGGCCGAGCGTAGGTCGCGCGCCGGAGGGCGGCAAGTGTAGGGTGCCCTGCGTGAGCGCCCCCACCCGCACCGATACCGCGTTGGCCACGCTGGCCGCGAACACCCTCCGGTTCCTCGCCGTGGACGCGGTGGAGAAGGCGCGCTCGGGCCACCCGGGCATGCCCATGGGCATGGCGGATGCGGCGTACGTGCTGTGGTCGCGCTTCCTACGCCACGACCCGCGCGATCCCGCGTGGCCGGGCCGGGACCGTTTCGTGCTCTCCGCGGGCCACGGCTCGATGCTGCTGTACGCGCTGCTGCATCTCTCCGGCTACGACCTGCCCATGGACGAGTTGAAGCGCTTCCGCCAGCTCGGCAGCCGCACGCCGGGACATCCCGAGCACGGCATGACGCCGGGCGTCGAGACCACCACCGGCCCGTTGGGCCAGGGGGTCGCGAACGCCGTGGGCATGGCGCTCGCCTCGCGCATGGAGGACGCGCGCTTCGCCGGCTCCGGCTTCTCGCCCGGCGCGCACCGCGTGTTCGCGATCGCCGGCGACGGCTGCATGATGGAGGGCATCTCCCACGAGGCGGCATCGCTCGCGGGCTACCTGCAGCTCGGGAACCTGGTCGTCCTCTACGACGACAACCGCATCACCATCGACGGCTCGACGAGCATCACCTTCACCGACGACACGGCGAAGCGCTTCGAGGCCTACGGCTGGCAGGTGCTGCGCGCCGACGCGCTCGACCAGGATGCGGTGGCGAAGGCACTCGAGCAGGGCATCGCCGAGACCGCGCGACCGACGCTCATCATCTGTCGCAGTCACATCGGCTACGGCGCGCCGCACAAGCAGGACACGGCGCACGCGCACGGCGAGCCGCTCGGGCCCGAGGAGGTGCTCGGCGCCAAGCGCGCGCTCGGCTGGCCCGAGTCGCCCACGTTCCTGATCCCCGACGACGTGCGCGCGCACTTCGATGAGCTGCGCCGGCGCTGGGCGAACGAGCGCACGGACTGGGATGCTGCGCTCGCGCGCTGGCGCAGCGCCGATCCCGAGCGCGCCGAGCGCTGGACGACGTTCCGTGAGCGCCGCGTGCCCGCCGGGATGGTCGAGCGGCTGTGCGCTTCGGCGCCCACGAATGCGGCGGCGACGCGCGTCCACGGCCAGGCCGTGATCCAGCAGGCGGCGGCACTGCTTCCGGGCCTGATCGGCGGCAGCGGCGACCTCGAGGCGAGTACGCGGACCCGCATCGCCGACTCCGGCTACGTGAGCGCCAAGGACTTCTCCCCTCGCAACCTCCACTTCGGAGTGCGCGAGCACGCCATGACCGCGGTCTGCAATGGCCTCGCGCTCTCCGGTGGCTGGCTGCCGTTCTGCGCCTCGTTCCTCACCTTCACCGACTACGCGCGCCCTGCGATCCGCCTCGCGGCGCTGATGAAGCTGCACGTCATCTACGTCTACACGCACGACAGCGTCTTCCTCGGCGAGGACGGGCCCACGCACCAGTCGATCGAGCACCTCTCGGCGCTGCGGCTGATCCCCAACCTGCTCGTGATCCGCCCCGCGGACGGGCTCGAGACCGCCGCGGCATGGGGACTGGCGCTCGAGCGCACCGACGGTCCGACGCTGTTGGCGCTCTCGCGCCAGACGCTGCCCGCGCTGACGCGTCCTTCCACGTTCGCAACCGCCGACCTCCGCCGCGGTGCCTCCCTGCTGCGCGACAGCAACGATCGCGACGCGATCACGTTGATCGCCACGGGCTCGGAAGTGGGCGTCGCGGTGGACGCTGCGGAGCGCCTCGCCACCGCGGGGATCGCGACGCGCGTCGTGAGCATGCCGGCGCCGCAACTGTTCGCGAAGCAAGACGAGGCATGGCGGCGCCAGCTGCTGCCGCCGGGCGGCCGGCGCGTGAGCATCGAGGCCGGCGTCACCGACAGCTGGCGCGGGGTCGTCGGCGAGCGCGGCCTCACCATCGGCATCGACCGCTACGGCGAGTCCGCCCCAGCGGAGGTGCTCGCCGAGCACTTCGGCCTCACGGGCGAGGCGATGGCGAAGCGGATCCGCGACTGGGCGCCCCGGGCTTGACCTGCGCCGCCGGCGTAAGCCGCGCGACGAGCCAGTCGGCGATCAACCCCAGCGTCTCGCGCGGCACCTGCCCCGAGGGCAGCATCGCGTAGCCCAAGGGATCGCCGCTCGGGTCGTGCAGGAACAGGTGGTTCGTGGCCGGCAGCTTGTGCACGGTCACGTCGCGGTTGCCCGAGGCCTTGAAGGCGGCGGCCAGCTCGTCCACCTGCTCGGCGCTCACCTGGCGGTCGGTCTCGCCCTGGAGCAGCAGCACGCGCGGCTTCGAGAGCTTGCGAGCCACGGATAGCGGGTCGTGGGCGACGAAGAAGCCGAACCAGGGGTCCGCCGCGGCGAGCGAGTCGATCCCCTGTTTCGCCACGACCATCGCCGAGTCGAGCGCGCTCCCCGCGAGCTTCTTCTTGAGGAGCCACGCGTTCTGGTAGACCAGCACGCGGCGGCCGTCCCACGCCGGGCCCGCGAGCAGCACCAGCGCCGCGATCGAGGGCTCATGCGCCGCCACCATGGGCGCGATGATGCCGCCCTCGCTGTGCCCGAGGAGTGCGATCCGCGTGGTGTCGATGCCGGGCTCGCGCCGGAGCCAGGCGAGCGCGTCCTCGACGTCGTCGCTGAAGTCCTTCGTGGTGCTGCCGGCGAAGCGGCCACCCGATTCGCCGGTGCCGCGGTCGTCGAGCCGGAGCACGGCGATGCCGCGGCGCGAGAGCGTGTCGGCGATCTGCCGGAACAGCGCGTAGCCGCGCACGATCGAGATGCGCTCGTCGCGATCCTGGGGGCCCGAGCCGGTGATGGTGACCACGCACGGCAGCTTGGGCGTGGTCCCCTTGCCCGCGGCGGGCACGGGCCGCGTCAGCGTGCCCGCGAGCTCGAAGCCGCCTCGCGTGGGCACGCGCACGGCGTCGGCGCGGTAGGGCGCCCCGGGCGGCGGCGAGTAGTCGCGCGGCGCGAGCGCGAGACTCGAGGCCGGCAGCGAGTCCACGCGCTGGAACGTCACGTGCTGCGCCGGCACCGAGCCGGAGAGGATGTGGCCGTTCGCGTCGATCTCGAGCTGGAACGCGGCGGCACCCAGCGACAGCAGCAGCGAGTCCCCGGCCGCGCGCTGGAGCGTCGCCTGGAGCGTGCGCCCGCCCGCGACCGCGAACACGGGCACCTGGGCTCGAGGCGGTTTGCTCTCGCCGGCGCGCTTCACCACCAGCTCGAGCATGAACATCGATGGGTTCAGGTACGGCATCGAGCCCGCCTCGCTCGCCAGGCGCTGCATGCTGCCGGGTGTGACCACGGCGATGACGCTGTCCGCGCGCCACTCGAGCGTGGCGCGCTGCGTGGGCTCGGCGGTGAGCGGGGCCGAGGCGGGCCGCAGCGCGTTCTCCATGTGCGCGATGCGTCCGTCGGGAAGGATCACCAGCGCATAGTCGACGCGGAGCCCGCCAGGCACGAAGAGCAGCGTGCCCTCGGCGCCGCCGGCGGTGCGCGTGAAGCGCTCGAGGCCGATCGTGTCGCGGCCCACTGTCATCACGAACGCGCCCGAGTCCCCCGCGGCGAGCGCCGGCGAGGGCGCCGCGGCAACGCAAGCGAGCACGAGCAGCAGCGCGACGCTGCGGCGCGACGACATGGCCAGGCCTCCGATCGAGAGCGCGCGCCCGGTCCCGTTGCGCGCCACTCCAACGCCACGCACTATGCCGCGACGCTCGCCGCCGTGCACACCGGGAGGAAGCCGCGTTGCGATTCCCGCGCTCCAGCGGACTATTGCTCCATCCGACCGCGCTCCCCGGTCCCGCCGCCTGCGGCGACCTGGGTGCCGCCGCGCACGCGTTCGTCGACTTCCTCGCCGAGGCCGGCCAGTCGCTCTGGCAGGTGCTGCCGCTGGGGCCCACGGCGTTCGGGGATTCACCCTACCAGTGCTTCTCGGCGTTCGCGGGGAACCCGATGCTGGTCTCGGGCACGCGGCTCCACGAGCGTGGACTGCTGGACGCGGAAACGCTCGCGCGCCTGCCGAAGCGGCGCGAGGCTTCCGACTTCGGCGCCGCCCACGAGGGCTCGCGCGCGATCGCCACGAGCCTCGCCAGGCACCTCGAGCGCGACGCGCGGCGCGAGGGGTTCGAGGCGTATCGCTCGCAGACCCCGTGGCTCTCCGACTACGCGCTGTTCATGTCGCTGCGCCACGCGCACGGCGGCCGCCCCTGGCAGGAGTGGCCGGCGCCGCTCCGCGGCCGCGATCCACATGCACTCGCGAGCGCCCGTCACTCGCTCGCGCACGAGATCCGCGAGCACGAGGTGATGCAGTGGGCGTTCGACGTGCAGTGGCGTGAGCTGCACGCCCATGCCCGCTCGCGCGGCGTGGCGCTGCTGGGCGACGCGCCCATCTTCGTGGCGCTGGACAGCGCCGACGTCTGGGCGCACCCGGAGCTCTTCGAGCTGGACGCCGAGGCGCGGCCCCGGGGCGTGGCCGGCGTGCCGCCCGATTACTTCAGCGCCACCGGGCAGCTGTGGGGCAACCCGCTCTACGACTGGGAGGCGCACGCGCGGGATGGCTACGCGTGGTGGGGCGCGCGACTGGAGTCCCTGCTCGCGTGGGTGGATCGCGTGCGGCTCGACCACTTCATCGGGTTCGTGCGCTTCTGGGACGTGCCGCCCGGGGCAGCCGATGCGCGCGGCGGGCGCTGGCGCGCGGGCCCCGGCGAGGCGCTGTTCCTGGCGCTCGCGCGGCGGCTCGGGAGCCTGCCGCTCGTGGCCGAGGACCTGGGCGAGACCGGCGAGGACGTGGCCGAGCTGCGCGACGAGCTGGGGCTGCCGGGCATGTGCGTGCTCCAGTTCGCGTTCGATGGCGACCGCGACAACCCGTTCCTGCCCAGGAACCACGTCGCGAACAGCGTCGCCTACACGGGCACGCACGACAACGACACCACGGTCGGCTGGTGGGCCGGGCTCGGCGAGGACGAGCGCCGGGTGGTGCGCGACGAACTGGGCGGGGCACTGGGTGACCTCTCCGGCGACATCGCCTGGGACCTGATCGCGGCCGGCATGGGCTCGCCCGCGGACACGTTCGTGACCCCGGTGCAGGACGTGCTCTCGCTTGGGCCCGAGGCGCGCTTCAACACGCCCGGCACCGCGGTCGGCAACTGGACCTGGCGCCTCGGCGAGCACCAGCTCGCGAGTGTTCACGCCGAGCGGCTCCGCGCGCTGACGATCGCCACCGGGCGGGTGCGCGCGCACGACTAGCCGCGGCTTGCGCGGCTGCCCTCCACGTCCGATGCTCATGGTGTTCGCGCACCCTCTCCACCCTATTCCGAGGTGACCCGATGCCCAGCCGCGCGCAGCAACTCCTCGAACTCGGCCAGAGCATCTGGCTCGACTTCATCCGCCGCGGCCACCTCCTCTCGGGCGAGTTCGACCGCGACGTGCGCGAGTCGGGCGTGGTGGGCGTGACCTCCAACCCCACCATCTTCCAGCAGGCGATCGCGGGGGCACCCGGCGGAGCCGGGTCCGGCGACTACGACGCCGCGATCGCCGACGGCATCGAGCGCGGGCTCGAGGGCGAGCCGCTGTTCGAGTCGCTCGCCATCGAGGACATCCGCATGGCGTGCGACAAGTTGCGCGCGGTGTTCGAGCGCTCGCAGGGGCTGGACGGCCGCGTGAGCCTCGAGGTGAGCCCGCGGCTCGCGAACGACACCGCGGGCACGATCGCCTCCGCGAAGCGCCTGCACGCTGCCGCGGCGCGCGAGAACGTCATGATCAAGATCCCGGCGACGCGAGCCGGCCTGCCGGCGATCACCGCCACGCTCGCGGCCGGCGTCAGCGTCAACGTCACGCTCATCTTCACGCTCGCGCGCTACCGCGAGGTCATGGACGCCTGGCTCGCCGGGCTCGAGCAGGCGAAGGCCGGCGATCTCCCGCGCCTCCGCTCCGTGGCATCGTTCTTCGTCTCGCGCGTGGACACCAAGATCGACGGCGCGATCGAGCGCCGGCTTGCGACGCTGCCCGCCGGGGCGAGCGAGCGTGCCGAGCTGGAGTCGCTGCGCGGCAAGGCCGCGGTGGCGAACGCGCGGCTCGCCTACGCCGAGTTCGAGGCCGTCGTCGCCGGCCCTCGCTTCCAGGCGCTGCACGCGAAGGGAGCGCACCGGCAGCGGCCGCTGTGGGCGTCGACGAGCACCAAGAACAAGGCCTACCGGGACGTGCTCTACGTGGAGGAGCTGATCGGCCCCGACACCGTGAACACGGTGCCGCCGGCAACACTGGCCGCGTTCAACGACCACGGCACGGTCGAGAGCCGCATCCGCCACGACGTGCCCGGCGCCCGCGCGGTGCTCGCAAGGCTCACGGCGCTCGGCGTGCCGGCGGAGTCATTGATCGGCGAGCTCGAGGGCGAGGGCGTGCAGGCGTTCGCCAAGTCGTTCGACGACCTCCTCGGCGCGCTCGAGACGCGTCGGCGCGAGCTGCTCGCCCAGCGCGGGCAGGCGCGCTGACCCTCCATGCGCCCATTCCCCTCGCTCGCCCTGCTCGCGACGCTCGCCCTCCTCGCCTCGGCCGGCATGCCGCTCGAACCCAAGGCGCCGAACACCGACCAGCTGGCGCGGAAGGCGCTCGAGCGCGTGGCCGAGCGCTACCGGACGCTCAAGGGCTACCGCCTCGAGGGCGCGACCTCGAACACGGTGAGCACACGCACCGAGAAGAACGAGACCGGGAACCGCATCCGCTTCCTGGTCCAGCGCCCGGGCCGACTCACGAGCGAGGTGCGCGATTCGCAGTACACGACACGCCTGGTCGCGAACGGCGAGAGCCTGTGGACCGCGATCCCCGAGCTGGACCAGTACATGGCGCAGCCGCTGGCGCCGCTCCTCGCCGGCGCGGACAGCGAGCAGCTCAAGGGCCAGCTGGACCCGTTGAGCGGCTACACGCACCTCCTGGACGGCATCAGCCGCGTGCAGACGCTCTCCCGCGACACGGTGCGCACCGCGCGTGGCGTGGTGAAGTGCGACCGCTACGCGCTCTCGCGCGCGGCCGCCGACAGCACCGCGCCCGGCGTCACCATCCATCCGCGCGTGGTGTGGGTGGATCCCGCCTCGCGGCTCGTGCTCCTCGACTCCTCGCGCGTGGACCAGACCCACCCGCAGCTCGGGCCGGTGTCCTCGGTGTCGATGATGCGCCTGGTGGTGGCCGAGGCCGACCCGACGGTCGCCGCCGACGCGTTCGTGTTCAAGCCGGACGACGGCATGCGCCGGGTGCGCCGGTTCATGCAGCGCTCGCCCGAGCACGAGGCGCTCGAGGGCCAGCCGGCCACGGACTTCACGCTCGAGACGCTCGCGGGCTCGAAGCCGGTGAAGCTCTCGGAGCTGAAAGGTCGCGTGGTGGTGCTCGACTTCTGGGCGACGTGGTGCGGCCCCTGCCGCCGCTGGCTGCCGATCGTGGAGCAGGCGAGCCGCGACTACGCTTCCAAGGGGCTCGCGGTGTTCGCCGTGAACGAGCGCGAGACCGACTCCAAGGTTCGCGCCTACCTGGACCAGCAGAAGCTCGACCTGCCCGTGCTCATGGATCGGAGCGGCACGGTGGGCTCGATCTACCGCGCCAGCTCGATCCCGCTCACCGTGGTCGTGGGCAAGGACGGCTTCGTGCTGCGCGTCATGGTCGGCCTGCACGAGGCGGAGGACCTGAAGGACGTCCTCCACGAAGCCGGGAT
>DATLUU010000283.1:0-9761 GCA_035577885.1 Verrucomicrobiia bacterium | reverse complement strand
GTGGCGCGTCGTGGTGGCGCTTCGCGTTCCCGACCTGGTGGCACTACGACGTGCTGCGCGCGCTCGAGCACCTGCGTCGCGCCGGCGCCGCGCCCGACCCGCGCGCCGCCGAGGCGATCGACCGGGTGGCGGCGAAGCGCGACCCCGACGGCCGGTGGCCGCTCGAGATTCGGTACGCGGGCCGGATGCCGGTCGAGATGGACGACGGCGTGGGCCAGCCGAGCCGCTGGAACACGCTCCGCGCGCTGCGAGTGCTCAACTGGTGGGAAGGCGCCGGGGCGGCGCGCCAGCAGGGCCGCTAGCGCTGCGGTATCGGGAACGCGGGCACGCCGCGATGGCCCTGCGCGTCCACGGCGCGGATCGCGAACAGCCAGTTGTCCTTCGAATAGGGCAGCGTCGCCGCGGTCACGTTGCCGACGTCGGTGACGTCGGTCCACACCGCGTCGGTGGTCTTACGGCGCACCACTTCATAGGACACGGCGCCGGTCACCGGCATCCACGTGAGCTGCGTCTTGTTGTCGAGCGCCTTCGTCAGCACCTTCGCCGAGTCCGGGCAGCCCGGGCCCATCGCCAGCGAGGCGAGCACGGAAACGTTGTAGCGCGTGACGCGCGCCAGGTAGTCGAAGTCCATGAACTCCTGGAGGTCGCCGTAGCGCACGCCCTTCTCGGTGCGCACGTTCTGGTGCTGGTGCGCGAACGTCTCCACCGGCTCGACGAAGCGGATCGCGGGAAAGCCCTGGGCATTGAACGACGAGTGGTCGCCACCGCGCAGGAACCGGTCGAGTCGGAACACCAGCTCGCCCTTGAAGTCCGGCTGGTAGCGGTCGCCGACCTCCTGCGCGTAGCGGGCCAGCTCGCGAGACGGCGAATCGTTCTCGTTGCCGACCAGGTTCACCTGCTTCGGATCCGCGCCGGCGGCGAGCGCCTCGGAGAAGATGCGCACGAGGCCCGGGTTCTTCTCGCCCTGGTCGCCCACCGAGGCGCCGATGATGTCGTTGTTGAGATCGCCCTCGACGTCGACGCCCGCGGCCTTGAGCGCCGCCGCGTGGTGCGCCGAGCCCAGCAGGCCCTGCTCCTCCGAGTCGTACGTGGCGAAGATGACGGTGGCGTGCGTCGGCAGCGCGGCCATCACGCGGGCCGCCTCGATCACGGCCGCGGTCCCCGAGCCGTTGTCGTCGGCGCCCGGCGCGTCCTGGGTGATGTCCGCGTTGTCGGAGTTCCGCGAGTCGTAGTGGCTCGATATCACGTACGTACGCCCGCCGGGCTCGTCGCCCTTCAACGTGGCGATGACGCTCGAGATCTCCACGTCGCGCGGCACGCGCTTGCCGTCGGCGGCGTGGACGTGCGTGTCGTACGCCACGGTCATGCGGCCGTGGCTCGCCTTTGCGATCTCGCGGAACTGGTCGGCGATCCATGCGCGCGCGGCGAACACGCCGCGCTGGTCGCCCAGCTTCTCCGAGAACGTGTTGCGCGTGCCGAACCCGACCAGCTTCGTATCGGCCGCCTTGAGCCGTTCCGCCGAGACCTTGGCCACGATGGCGGCGATCGCCGGGTCCGGCGCGGGCGCCTGAGCCGCCGATGCGGCGGGGACCATCCACAGGAACGCAAGTGCGAAGAGCGGTGCGCGCATCCGTCCTCCGTTCGTGAAGCGTTCGAAACTATCACGGTCCGCGTATGCCGTGGCGCTCGACATGGAGGCGAGAGACGCCCGCTAGCGTCGCGCCGGCTCTTCCGCCTTGCCTGCCGTGAGCTGCCCCGATGGCAGCAGCATGTCCTCGAAGAAGAACGCCGCCAGCTCCGCGCGCCCGCCGAGGCCCGACTTGCGATAGACGCTCACCGCGTGCTGGCGGACGGTGCGCTCGCTGCGGCCGGTGAGCCGGGCGGCCTCCTTGTGGCTGAAGCCCTTGAGCAGGAGGAGCGCGGTCTCCTTCTCGGCGGGCGTGAGCGACCACGCGTCGAACTGTCGGTCCAGGGCCTCGCCCAGGCCGCGCATCGCGTTCTCCGCCAGCCGATGCCAGTGGTCGCGCTCGGCCTGCCGGGCGGCGAGTACCCCTGTCACGCGCTCGAGCGAAGACTCGGTCTCACGCCAGCCCCGGAACAGCAGCACCGCCGAGACGGCGCCCAGGCCCATGAACGCCAGCTCGACCACGGCATGGCCGCTCCGCCAGATCCCGGGCGAGTCGGTGACCAGGTCCCAGGTTCCCGCCACCACCATGGCCAGGAGCAACCAGGCCACGACATGACGCGTGCGGCGCGTGCGGTCGAGGGAATCGGGGTCCGTCATGTGCCGGATGATAGCTGCTGCAACGACTTGGGCCGAACGCCGGGACATCTGTCGCATGGGACCGGCCGCGGAGCGGGCATAGCTTGAGGGCGTTCACGGAAGCCATGCACGACCCGAGCCCATGGAGAACCGTCATGAACCGGTCACGTTCGCTCCTCCCGACCTTCGGCGTCCTGATCCTCGTCCTCGGCGCCGTCCAGCTGGTGCCCTATGGCCGTCACCACACGAACCCGCCGGACGGCACGCAGGCCGCGTTCGATTCGCCGCGGACGCGAGCGCTCGCCGAGCGCGCCTGCTACGACTGCCACAGCAACCACACGCAGTGGCCCTGGTACGCCTCGCTGGCGCCCATCTCGTGGCGGATCCAGCACCACGTCGACGAGGGGCGCGAGAAGCTCAACTTCACCGCGTTCGACGCCGGCAACGAGAAGATGGCCGACGCGGCGGGCGAAGCGTCCGAGTCGATCACCAAGGGCGACATGCCGCCCGCGGATTACCTGCTCTTGCACCCGGAAGCGCGGTTGAGCGCGAGCGAGAAGGCGGCGCTGGCGAAGGGCCTCGACGTGACGTTCGCGGCGTTCGCGGAGAAGGGCGAGGGCGGCGGGAAGGGCGAGGCGGGAGAAAAGGGCGAGAAAGCCGAAGCCGGGGAAACCGGCGAGAAGGGCGCCGATCGCGATTGAGCCCCACTTCCGACGCGGGCGAAGCATGTTCGGTCGCGCCCCCGCACCGCCATCGACGACGCGAACGAAGTTCGCCCGATTCGGCAGGCACGCTCTCGACGTGCATCCTGCCCCTTGCCGG
This sequence comes from Verrucomicrobiia bacterium, assembly GCA_035577885.1. Lineage (GTDB taxonomy): Bacteria > Eisenbacteria > RBG-16-71-46 > RBG-16-71-46 > RBG-16-71-46 > JAIOPA01. The sequence continues at coordinate 6,676 of DATLUU010000283.1, read as the reverse complement.
CGCGGCGCGCGGCGGTCGCATGGAGTTCCACTTCCGTCCGCCATCGCCACCACCGCGCCGGTAGGATGGCGCAGCATCAGCCGTCGAACCCGGGTCTTTAAGAGGAGCGAGCATGGCGAGCGAGCGCGACTACGTGCTGGGCACGCACGACGAGGAGATCGAGCGACTCGGCCTTCAGCACCGCGTCTGGCTGCCACGTGCCGCCGACGCCTGGAGGCGCGCCGGATTCACGGTCGGGCACACGCTCCTCGACGTGGGATGCGGTCCCGGCTGGGCGACGCTCGACCTGGCCGGCATCGCGGGGCCCACGGGCCGCGCGATCGGCATCGATCGCTCGCGCCGGTTCCTCGACGCCGCGCGGGCCCGTGCGGAGGCTCTCGGCTGCGAGAACCTCGAGCTCCACGAGCTGGACCTCGACGAGCAGCCGCTCCCGAGCGTGCGCGCGGACGGCATCTGGTCGCGCTGGGTGTACGCGTTCGTCAAGGATCCGCGCGCGCTGCTCGCGCGCGTGGCCGCGCTCTTGAAGCCCGGCGGCGCCATGGTGCTGCACGAATACGTCGACTATCGCTCGTGGCGGATCTCGCCGGCGCGACCGGAGTTCGCGTGGTTCGTGGAGCAGGTGATCGCGTCGTGGCGAGAGCACGGCGGCGAGCCCGACGTGGGCATGGCGCTTCCCCAGTGGCTCGCGGAGCTGGGGTTCGAGCTGCGCGAGCTCAAGCCGCTCGCCGAGGCACCGCGGCCGCACGAATACGGCTGGCGCTGGCCGCACGCGTTCGTGGACGTCGGCCTGCAGCGACTTGTCGACATCGGACGCGTGACGCGAGAGCGCGCGGACGGCGTACTCGAGGCATTCCGCGACTCGCAAGCTCATCCGGGCGCGTTCAGCCTCAACCCGACGGTGCTCGAGGTGATTGCGATCAAGCGTTAGACGCGGTTCCTCGCCACAGCCGCCATGCACACACACCGCTCAGGATCACGATCGCCGCGACCACGACCACGGCCGGCATGGGCACGGGGAGGTGGCGCAGGGCGTAAACCGCGAACATCGCCAGGATCGCCACGCCCATCGCCACCGCAAACACGAGCAGCACCGGCGCCAGGAGCAGTCCCAGCGGTCGCCGCCTCCGCAGCAGCACCCCGGTGACGATCATCGCCGGCAGGACGATCGCCAGGTCCAGCACGTGGACCGGGTTCGTCGGCAATCCGGTCTCGGCGAGGCTCGGCGGCGGCGCGTTCCTGAGCACATGGGGGACATCCTCCGCGAGCCACAGCGCCGCGAACAGCACGCCGGTGGCGAGGAGCAGGAAGCTCGCGCCGGCCCGGCTCGGGTGATCGCGAAGCGGTGCGGTCACGACCGTGACGTCGAGCCCGGCGAGCGTGCCCACGAACGCGTAGAACGCGAGCCCCAGCACCGCCACGTAGGCGAGGAACAGCGCGCCGAAGTGAACGCCGAACGCATAGATGGCGAACGCATAGATGAAGTAGGCCAGGCAGCCGAGCCAGATGGAGAGCGCCGCCAGCGAGCCCCGGCCCCGGAGCCGGGCCGCACTCCACACCAGCGCCAGCGCCAGCGGCAGGTTGGCGGCATCCTGCGCCACGCCCTGCAGCGCCCACGCCGAGGTCTCGCGCGCATAGGCGCCCGGCCAGAGCATCCCGGCGAGGCTCGTCGACGCCGCCAGCACGGCGGCCATGAGCGACAGCGCGAGCAGGGCCGACGACGGGCGGGTCACTTGAACACGTTCGGCGTCGCGGCCCGGGGCGCGGCGCGCATGCGCTCCATCACGCCCTGGCGCATCATCACCGCCGCCTCGTAGTTCGGGTACCAGGTCTGGAGCGTATCCAGCTGCGCGATCGCCTGCGCCCACTCGTTGCGTCCGTTGTAGATCGCGGCGAGCGTGAGATGGCCGTCGGCGTTCTCGGGTGCGATCACGAGGCTCTGCCGTGCGGTGGATTCGGCTTCCGCCAGGCGGCCCATCCCGCCCAGGCACCACGACTCGAGGCCGGCGACGCGCCCGAGGAAGTGGTGCGCCTCGCGGTCGCGTTGCAACGCGTCGGCGCGCCGGAGCGTGTCCAGGCTCGCCGCCCACTTCTCCTCCCGCTGCAGCGTGCCCGCCTCGAACAGGAGCCGCAGGCCCTCGGGCTCGAGACGGCGGAACTGCGGCTCGGTGTCCTCGCGGAACTCCATCGCGCCGTGGAGGTCGCGCGCCTCGGCGGCGGCCATGCGATCCCAGCGCAGCCAGCGCACGGTGCTGTCGGCGTACCACACCTGGATCGCGCGATCGCCGGCGGCATAGTCGGCCTGGAACGGCGGGTGGAGCATGGCGACGCCCGCGTGCGCTGGCAGCACCGGGAACTCGCGCCTGAGCGTCGTGCGCGCCTCGACCATCAGCCGTTGGAGCCTCGCCAGCCGCTCGAAGTCCACGAACGCGCCGCGGTCGGGAACCGAGCGCGTCACCTGTGCCGGCGCCGCGGGCGCCATGCAGAACGTGAGCACGCGCATCGCCACCAGCGCCCAGGGCAGCAACGGGTGCGCGGCCGCGAGCAGCGTGACGCTCGCCACTCCGAGCCCCAGGCTCGAGTAGGCCACGCGCTCGGGCGACCACACCGGGTAGACGGTGAGCAGCGTGCCGGTGGCGAGCACGCCCCAGGCGAGCCCGGTCAGCGCGAAGCCGCGATCGCGCGCGAGGCGATCGCGCGCGCCGCGATCGGTCGCGAACCGCACCGCCGCGGCGCCGAAGACGAGCAGGCTCGCGACCACGACCAGCCACTCGTGCTCGGCGGCGCGCAGCGGCAGGCTCACGAGGGCGCGCAGCGTGCCGGCGATCGCCCACGCGTAACGCTTCGCGTCCACGAGCATCGACGGCGAGAGCTGGGCCTCGAGCCCGCGCGGGAGCGCGAGCGCGAGCCGCGTGCGCACCCAGATGTAGAGCGCCGCCCAGACCAGGGTCACCGCGAGCGTGGCCGCGATCCAGCGCCGCCGCGAGTCGCCCGCGCGCGGCTCCGCGAGCCACGGCAGCACGAGCGCGGTCGCGATGCCGGTCTCCTTGCACAGCAACGCGGCCGCGAGTGCCGCGAGCGAAGCGATGAGCCGGCCCGCTACGGCCGCGCGCCAGGCGAGCACCGAGAACACGATCAGCCCCAGGTCGACGAAGTGGACCGGCACGATGATGAGCGCGCGCGTCGACTCGAGCAGCAGCAGGAAGTCGGCCGCGCAGGCAGCGGCAGGGCGCGGCAGGTGCCGCCGCGCGATGTCGTAGGCGAGCGCCACGACCAGCGCCAGCAGCGCCACGTGCAGCACGGTGATCCACGCCGGGTGCGTGCGGATCACGCCCTGGAGCAGGCCGTAGTAGCCCTCGTAGACGAGCGGGCGCCAGAACGAGCCCGACCCGCCGGCGCCGAGCCAGGAATGGTCGCGCGAGAACATGGCGTGGTGCAGGTGGTCGAAGTCGTCGGCCACCGGCTCGCCGAACGGTGCACCGAGCGAGCGGAAGACGAGCAGGAGCAGCGTCGAGAGCGCGGCCCAGAGCCAGGGATCGCGAAGGAGCGGCGGCAGCGGAGCGGGCGCTGCTGCGGGCGCGGGCGCGATCCGTGCCGCCGGCGCGCTCGATCCGGCGCGTCTCGCGGCGCGCCCACGCCCGCGGCTCACTCGGCGAGGACCTTCTCGATCCGGCGGTCGGGCACGAGCCAGATGATCATCACGCCGACGAAGATCGCGCACGAGACCCACGGCGCCGGGAACGCCACGGCGACCGCCACCACGTAGAGGGCCATCGAGATCCACCCCTTGGTGTCCTTGCCCACCGCGCGCGCCAGCACCGAGTCCGCGCCATGTCGGGCGACGAGAAGTCGGGACAGGATGTAGTAGGCAAACCCCGCGAGCAGCTGCACCACGCCGTACGCGGCCACGGGCAGCGGCGCGAAGCGGCTCTCCCCCGTCCACGCGGTGGTGAACGGGAACAGCGACAGCCAGAACAACAGGTGCATGTTCGCCCACAGGATGCGCCCGTCCACGTGGCGCGTCGCCTGCAGCAGGTGGTGATGGTTGTTCCAGTAGATGCCGAGGAACGCGAAGCTCACCGCGTAGCTCACGAACTTGGGCCACAGCGGGGCGAGCGACGCCAGGTCCACGCCGTGCGGGATCCGCAGCTCCAGCACCATGATGGTGATGATGATGGCGATGACGCCGTCGCTGAACGCTTCGAGGCGGCCCTTGGACATCGGCTAGGCTGGGCTCACAGGCGCTCGAGCCGCTCGAGCGTGCGCTCGTTGCGGACGTTGCCGGTGTTGAGCGTGGTCGCGGGCTCGAACAGCATCACCTGCGCCTCGCGCTCCGCCACGGGCCGGTGCTCGACGCCGCGCGGCACGACCACGAACTGCCCGGGCTTCAAGTCGATATTCCCGTCGCGCAGCTCCATCCGGAACTCGCCGGCGATCACCAGGAACATCTCGTCCTCGTGCTCGTGCTGGTGCCACACGAACTCGCCCTGGAACCGCACCAGCTTCACCATCTGGCCGTTCAGCTCGCCCACGACCTTGGGACTCCACGGGTCGCGGAAGCGGGCGAACGACTCGGCGATATCGACGCGCTTCAAGCTCATGGACATACCCTCCGGGACTCGCGCGAGGCAGGGCGGGCCGCGAGACTAATGGTTGCGCCGCGCGGATTGTAGCTGCGCTCGTCGGCGAACGGTTGACGCCCGCGCCCCCCACCTCCAGGGTGGCGCGAATGCGATTCCCGGACCTGCTCGCGACCAAGCCCGGCCGCATGGCCGCGTTCTTCCTGCTCTACGTGACCGAGGGCATCCCGCTCGGCTTCACCGCCACCGCCGTCGCGACCCAGATGCGGCGGCAGGGGCTCGGCCCCGCCGCGATCGGCGCGTTCGTGGGCTCGCTCTACGCGCCCTGGGGCCTGAAGTGGATCGCGGGCCCGATCGTGGACACGCTCACCGTGCCGCGCCTCGGCCGGCGGCGGTTCTGGATCCTCCTCACCCAGCTGATGATGATGGCGACCCTGCTGGTGGCGATGCGCGTCGACTTCGCCCACCAGCTCAAGCTCTTCACCATGGTCGTCTTCGTCCACAACCTGTTCGGCGCCACCCAGGACGTGGCGATCGACGCGCTCGCCGTGAACGTGCTGCCGGAGAGCGAGCGTGGCACGGCGAACGGCTTCATGTTCAGTGGCGCGTTCGTGGGCCAGGCGATCGGCGGCTCGGGCGTGCTGTTCCTCACCCCCTGGCTCGGCTTCCAGAACACGTTCTACATCGTGTGCGCGTGGATCGCGTGCGTGACCGTGTTCGTGGTGCTGCCGCTGCGCGAGCCGGCGTCGCCGCGCCCGGTCGGTGAGGGCTCGGCGCTCGCGCGCGCCGGGCGCGAGATCTTCGAGTTCGTGCGCGATGCGGGCAAGGCGTTCGTGGGCACGCGCGCGGCGCTCGTGGGCGTGCTGTTCGCGGTGCTGCCCGGCGGCGCGTACGCGCTCGGCCTCGCGCTCCAGTCGAACCTCGCCGTCGAGCTGGGCCTGAACGACACGCAGGTGGGAGCGCTCAACCTGTGGTCTTCGATCATCTCCGCGTTGTGCTGCATCGCGGGCGGCTGGCTCTCCGATCGTTTCGGCCGGCGCGGCACGCTGGCGTGGACGATGGCCGCGACCGGCGTGCCCACGCTCGCGCTCGCCTGGAGCATGCAGCAGCACGGCTGGCTCCACCCCATCGCGCTCGACGCGCCGAACCGCCCCGCGGTGCCGGTGCCGATGGTGCAGATGTTCTGGGCGAGCGTGCTCGTCTACAACGTGTTCCAGGGGCTCTACTACGGCATCCGCTCCGCGCTGTTCATGGACGTCACCACGCCGCGCGTCGCCGCGACGCAGTTCACCGCGTACATGGCGCTCATGAACTGGGCGATCGCCTACACCGCGACCTGGCAGGGCTGGGCGGTGGAGCACTGGGGCTATCCGCTCACGCTCACCGCGGACACGCTGTTCGGCCTCGTGTGTCTCGCCTGCCTGCCGTTCATGAACGCGGTGGCGAAGCCGGCAGCGCCGGCGGCGGGCGCCGAGGTGCCCGAGGCCATCTCACCCTAGTTCTCACCCGGCCGCTGCAAATCGCTGCGAACATGGCGGCTTTGAGATCGTGCCCGCGACGGCCGTCGGCGCCCCGCCCGGCCCGGCGTTGCGAGCCGCCTCTCGTGTCCGCCCGTCGTGAAGCCGCATGACTGGCCGGCCGATAACCGCGTGCGAACCGCCGCCCTTCATCAGCGCCGCTGCCACCCGCCGCCCGTGCGATCGCACGCGAGCGTGCAGCGCGCCCAACTCTCCGAAGGAGTGAATCATGAAGCCGTTCAAGGGTCTCATGGGAAACAACGCGCGCGAACAGGAGCAGTTGGAGGCGATGCGCGCCGTGCTCGCGGACATCCAGAGGGAGCGCGAGCGCTATGAGGCCCTGGTCGAGGGCGCGAAGGCGGGCGCCGAGCGGTTGAAGAAGCTGGGCGAGCCGCTGGCGAAGACCGAGACCGACGTCGAGTCGCTGAACACGCGCATGGCGCAGATGGAAGAGCGCTTCCAGGGCATGGTGAAGCTCTCGAGCCTGTTCCAGAACCTGGACGAGCGCGCCGAGGGCCTGACGAAGAGCACGCAGTGGGCGGAGTCGCGCCTCGCCACCGCGCTCGAGGGCTCGCAGAAGAT
>DATLUU010000282.1:0-4250 GCA_035577885.1 Verrucomicrobiia bacterium | reverse complement strand
ACCCCCGAGCCGGTCCATGAGCCAGAGCGGCGGCTGCATCTCGTAGAGGCCGAACATGCCGAGCGAGAGCAGCAGCATGAGGCCGCCGAGAACGAGGTTCACCCACACGCTCTGGAGAGCCGAGCCGAAGAGCCCGCCGGTCAACGCCGCGACCACGCCGAGCGCGGTGTACGTGAGGCAGATGCCGAGCACGTAGAGCACCGCGGTCGTGACCACCTTGGGCACGGGTTCCTTGCGCCGCGCGCCGAAGATGCTGACGGTGACGCCGAGCATGGGGAACACGCACGGCGTCAGGTTGAGGAGCAGCCCGCCCACGAACAGCGCCACGAACCAGCCCAGCCCGCCGCCCGCGAGTGCTGCCTCGAGCCTGTTCTTGACCGCGTTGCTGCCCGCACCGCTTGCGGCCGCCGTGCCGGTCGGGGCGCTCTCGAACGAGCTGAAGCCCTGGCCGCCCGTGGGCGCGCTCGCCTGGCTCGACGCATCGCTCGGCGGCGTGCCGGACGTGCCGCTCCCGGCGCTGACCTCCACCTTCACCGCGAACGGTATCGAGACCGGCGCCAGGCAGACTTCGTTGTTGCACGACTGGTATTCGACCGCGCCCGCGAGCGTCGCCGACTTCGCACCCGCCGCCGCCGAGATCGGCACCTTCACCTCGACCGTGCCGTCGTAGACGAGCAGCGGCTCGTCCTCGAAGCTGAACTTCTCCTGCGTGCCCGCCGGGTAGTGGACGGCGCCGGGCGTGAGGCCGCTGGCAGCGGTGAGCATGATCTTCGTGGGGATGTTGTATGTGCTCGCGGGCGGGTTCGCGTTCACGTGCCAGCCGGCGAGGATCGTGAGCTTCACGCTCGCGGTCGCGCTGCCGCCGGCCGCGACCGACACCGGCGCCGCCTCCACCTTCACCAGCGTCTCCGCCGCGGGCAGGCTTCCGCCGCCCTGCGCATGCGCGACACCGATCCCCAGCAGCAACGCCACCACCACCGACCATCTCATGCGCATCTGGCGACCCTCACTCCTCGAGCAGCGCCGCCATCTCGGCGGGCTCGTGAACCGGAAGCCGGCACGCGTAGTCCCGGCACACGTACGCCGTGGCGCGGCCGTCCGGCATGGGCATCTTCGCCGCGAAAGACACCAGCCGCGACAAAGCATCGCGCGTCTCGTCGCTCACCACCACCAGATCGTCGTCGGGGCGCAGGCGCGATTCGAACATGCGGATCAGTGCGCGCGTGTCGGCGCGGTCGCGCGGGCCCACGATCACCGTGTGGCGAGGCGGCGAGGCCGCACGCTCCATGGCGCTCACCATCCACGGCATCGCCTGTGGCGCGCCCGCGAGCCGTCGTGCGTGCGCCGCGAACGAGCGCTCCGCCCACACGCGCCAATCGGCGCGCTCGAGCAGGGTCGCGAGCCGGAGCAGCACCGCGGTCGCCACCGAGTTCCCCGCCAGCTCGGCGCCGTCGTAGCCATCCTTCATTCTTATGGCGATGCCCTTGGCATCGCTGGGGGACTCGAAGAAGCAGCCGTCGGCGTCGTCCCAGAAGCGCGCGAGCATGGTCTCGGTCACGGCGGCCGCGCGCTCCAGCCAGCGCGGCTCGTGCGTGGCGGCGAACAGCTCGAGGCAGGCGCGCGCGAGATAGGCGTGGTCGTCCAGCTGGCCCGGGAGCGCCGCCTCGCCGTCCCGATAGCGGCGCAGCAGCACGCCGTCGGCGCCGCGCAGCCGCGTCCAGATGAAGTCCGCCGCCTTCGCCGCGCGGCGCGCCAGCTCGGGTTCGTCCAGGACACGCGCGCCCCGCGCCAGCGTGGCGATCATGAGCCCGTTCCAGGCGGTGATCACCTTGTCGTCCAGGTGCGGCCGCACGCGTCGGCTGCGCACCGCGAGCAGCTTCGCGCGCGCGTCGGCGAGCGCCGAGGCCGCATCGCCTTCGCTCATGCCGAACGCCTGCGCGGTCTCGGCGAGCGGGTGCGCCTCGTGGAGCACGGTGGTGCCGTGCTCGAAGTTGCCCGTTTCGGTGACGCCGTAGAAGTGCGCGCACAGCGCGCCCGCCTTCTCCCCCAGCGCTTCCATCACCTGCGCCAGCGTCCACGCGTAGAAGCGGCCCTCCTCGCCCTCGCTGTCGGCGTCCTCGGCGGAGTAGAACGCGCCCTCGGGCGAGGTGAGGTCGCGGGCGACGTACGCGAACACGCCGCGGGCGGTGTCCGCCCAACGCTGATCCTGGGTGGCCGCGAACGCATCGAGGTAGGCGTCCGCGATCAGCGCCTGGTCGTAGAGCATCTTCTCGAAGTGCGGGATGCGCCACGCGCGGTCGGTGGCGTAGCGATGGAAGCCGCCGCCCAAGTGGTCTTGAAGACCGTTCGCGCGCATGGCCTCGAGCTGCGCGAGCACGGTCTCGAGCGCGCGCGCGCCGTCCCCCGCCCCGCGCGCCCAGCGCCGGATCAGGAAGTGGAGGTTCGCGGGTGACGGGAACTTGGGCGCGCCGCCGAAGCCGCCGAACCGATCGTCGTTCTGGCGCGACAGGAACCCGGCGCACGCGTTCGCGAGCGTGGTGGCGTCGACAGGCTCGCCGCGCGGCCCCGACAGCGTGCGCAGGAACGCCATCACCTGGCCGCCCGTGCCGGCGATCTCGGTGCGCTGCTCGCGCCAGGCCTCGGCAAGCCGCGGCAGCAGCTGCAGGAGCCCCGGCCGGCCCATCGCGTTCGTGGGCGGGAAGTAGGTGCCGCCCCAGAACGGTTCCAGCTCCGGCGTGAGGAACACGTTCAGCGGCCAGCCGCCGCCCTGCCCCAGCGCCTGCATCGCGGTCATGTAGAGCCGGTCGACGTCGGGGCGCTCCTCGCGGTCCACCTTCACCGGGACGAAATGCGCGTTCAGCAGTGCCGCCACCTGCTCGTTCTCGAACGACTCGCGCTCCATCACGTGGCACCAGTGGCACGTCGAGTAGCCGATCGAGAGGAAGATGGGCTTGTCCTCGGCGCGCGCGCGCGCGAACGCTTCGTCGCCCCACGGGTACCAGTCGACGGGGTTCCCCGCGTGCTGGAGCAGGTAGGGGCTCTTCTCCTTCGCGAGGCGGTTCACGTGGACGGGGGTACTCACGGAAGTGGGGCCTCCCGCGTCGGGGGTATACATGACCCCTGACTATAGAGCGGGCGGCCCGCGCGGGCGTCAGCGTCCGGTCAGGTGACCGACCGGTGCGGTCAGGTGGCGCCGGCCGCGGCCTCGCCGGCGCGCCAGGCGAGCCAGGCGACGACCGCGAGCAGCGGCGCGACACCCAGCGCGAGTCCGACCTGGACCGAGAGCGATGACGCCGCGATCGAATCGAGCCAGCGCAGGGTCCAGTCGCCCACCGGCCCGAATCCCGCCGCGATCAGGCCGTCGTGCACCCAGCGCGGCACGTGCGCGAGCACGTCCCACGTCACGCGCGCGCCCGCGAGCCAGCGACCGCCGCGCCAGGTGAAGAGCGCCAGCGTCGCGAGCGCCAGCACCACCCCGGGCTCGAGCGCCGCGCGCGTCCACCACGGCAGCGCGCTCGGGAGTGCGAGCCAGCGCACTCCACGCGCCTCGCCACGCTCCACGCGCGCCATGACGCGATCGACGAAGCCTGCCGGCGGCGGCACATCGGCTGCGAAATGCGCCTCGAGCGCGCGCTCGAGCGAACGCGCGCGGGCGAGCGAGCGAGCGCACGCGGCGCAGCCATGGGCGTGAGCGAGCGCTTCGGCCGGCAGCCGGTCGCGCGCGCCGTCGTCGAGCAGGCGCTCGAACTCGAGGCAGTTCACGCTTCGTCCCCCAGCTCGTGCGTCCACGCGGCGCGCAGCGCCGCGCGCGCGCGCAGCAGGTGCGTCTTCACCGTGTTCTCCGGCATGCCCAGCACGTGCGCCACATCCTCCACCGAACGGCCTTCGTAGTAGTAGAGCGTCACCGCGGCGCGCTGCGCCGCCGTGAGGCTCCCGATCATCTCCTGGAGCTTCGCTGCGCGAAGCGTGTCTTCATCGTTCACCGGCGCCGCGTGCTCCGGCAGGTTCTCGTCCTGCCGCTCTCGAGCCCGCCGCGTCTTCATCACCTGCGCCCGGTCGAATGCCCGCCGCGCCACGATCCGATACAGCCAGGTCGCGAACGTCGACTCGCCACGGAACCCTGGCAGCGCCGTCCACACCCGCACGAACGCGTCCTGCGCCACCTCCTCGGCGTCCGAGGGGGAGTGCAGGATGCGCAGCGCGAGCGCGTGGGCGCGCGCCTGGTGCCGCTCGACCAACGTCCGGAACGC
>DATLUU010000281.1:0-7112 GCA_035577885.1 Verrucomicrobiia bacterium | reverse complement strand
CTCAAGGCCAAGGGCGTCCCCGCGCGCCTGGTGTATTTCCCCGACGAGAACCACTGGGTGCTCAAGGCAAAAAACTCATTGCTCTGGTACAGGGAAGTGCACGCGTGGCTGGCGAGGTGGCTGGGGGCGTGAGACTGGCAGCGATGGCCGTCATCGCTTACGTACGTGCAACGCGCCTCGTCACGGATCCGGACTGCGCGCTTCACTTCGGCGGGGATGTGACGAGGGTCACCTGATGAACTCCGCGCAGCGCGCGGCTTGTCGGTTGCGGCGAACTTGAGCCGTTCCTGCTGCGCGATGAGCACGTCCAGCGCGCGCTCGAGCAGTTGCGGGATGTCACCGCTCGGAACGGCGTGGCCCAGGAGCTCCTGCGCGCGCTTGAGCTTGTCGTGGAGGTCCTGGGGGATCGTCAGCCGGAGCTCGAAGCGTCCGGGTGACAGCGGTGCCACGCGGCGCTGGGGCTCCAGTGGTTCCGAAGGCGCCGAGGTCGAAAGCCCTCCGACGGGAGTTATCCGCCCCGGGGCGGATAGCCCATCCGTGTTCGCAACGACTTGCGCGGATGCTTCTGCGAGAGCGAGCGTGTCATTCTGGGGCGGCTCCACTTGCGTGGGGACGGCGGAGCACGCCACCGGGACCAGAGTCGTCGGGACGTCGGGCTTGGGGAATCGCTCCGCGATCAGGAGTTCCACATCGGCCCTGGTCTTGCCGAGGGCTTGAGAGAGAATTGCTCCGCCGTGCTCGGTCTTGAGATGGGTGCTCAGGAGGGCGACCGTAGAGACCGTCAGCCGGCCTTCCGCGATCGCAGGAATGATGGCCGCAAATCGTCTCGCCGCGCGTGCGGTCAGGATGCGCTTGCAGGCCACGTCCTCGGACATCAGGAGCTTCTCGACGCAATAGCGGTACATGGACGAGAAGCCCTCGCCCGCATACAGCCTGCGATGCTCCACCTCGGCGATGAGCGCCAGCATCTCGGCCGTCGTGGCACGGTCCTGGGTGACGGCGGTGGTCAGGGCACGAAGCAGGACGTGATCGGCAAGGTGCGAGCGACTATAGGAGGGCATCGCGAGACTCCGCGGGGGCGGATGATCTCGGGGGCACGCGCGATTCTCTCACGCGCCACGCGGACGCAATAGGGCGTCGGCAGAGGCCTTGGATCGGCATCCGACGAGAACTCTGTTGAAGCCGGCGGCAACGCGCAGCCTCAGCGGATCTGACGCACGCTTACGCCGCTCGCTGATGCGCCCGCGGCGCTCGAGTTCGACTCGCGCGAGATCAGGTCAAGCAAAGTCTCTGTCAGGCGCGGCCACGCGGTTTACGTCCCTACTTCCTGCCCACGCGATCCCTCAGCAGCACCGCCGCCAGGTGCGCGAGCACGAACGTCAGCACCAGCATGCTCATGATGTTGTGCGCGGCGCTCACGAACGACGAGTAGGCGACCGGGCCCGCGGCGCGATGCGCGACGCGCATCGACCACCACGGCACCGCGAGCACGTAGCCGGTGCCAAGCGTGATCGCCATCGCGATCGCGGCGATCAGGCCGAGCGCGTAGTCGAGCCTTCCCCGCACCGGAGACACGCGGAACCAGTGCTGCCACTGGTAGATTGCGTAGACGAGCGTCAGGCCCGCGCCGGCGATCACGTGCACCGTCTCGCCCGGCATCGTTCCCGCTGCCAGGCGCATGAAAAAAATCACGAGCCCGCCAAGAGCCTCGATCGCCAGCAGCCACCACAGCAGCACGAGCAGGGGCGCCCGCAATCGCCGCGAACGGGGCGCCACGAACGGCACGATGTTCTGGGCCCGTGCCGGCTCCCCGCCGTTCACACCAGGTAGCGCAGCGTGAAGATGACCTCGCCGGAGCCGATGCTGACCACCCACAGCGCGAGAAAGCTCCACGTCAGCGCCGGCCGCTCGGGGAAGAACCAGCGCCCGGCCTTCTGTTCCTGGTAGGCCAGCACGCCGAGGACCACGAACACGAGGTAGGCGATCAGCGACAGCAGCCCGTGGCTCGCGTACGCGATCTTCATTCCCGTCGACAGCACTTCCTTCGCCCCCGGCGCGGTGGCCGCGGCACTCCGGTTCGCCATGTACATCACGTTCACCAGCGCCTCGAAAAGCGACACGGTGAGGAACAACGCGAACGGGAATGGCTTTCGCGTCCAGTTGCGCCGGATCACGTAGAACACGCCTGCGGTCACGAACAGCTCGCTGATCGCGGAGAATAGCGAGAACGTAGGGATGTGCATCGCGTGAACCTATCGACTGCCTCGGCCGCACCGCAACCCGTGGAATTACGGAGCGAATGGCGTACGCTCGCGCCATGCCACTGCCCGCACAGCTGAAAAAGCTCTTGCAGGACTGCGACGTCGAGACGTTCCGCGGCCCGGGTCCCGGGGGACAGCACCGGAACAAGACGGAGTCGGCCGTGCGCATGACGCACCGGCCGACCGGCATCGTGCGCATCGCGCGCGACGACCGCTCGCAGCTCCGCAATCGACAGATCGCGCTGGAGCGGATCTGGCGCGCGCTCGAGGCGCGGAAGCGAAAGCCCAGGCCGCGCCTGCCGACGGGCCCGACCAAGGCATCGCGGGAGCGGCGCCTCGCGAGCAAGGAGATCCACGCCGCCGCCAAGCGCTCCCGCCGCAAGCCCACGGCGGAAGACTGAGAATTCACGAAGTCTGGGGGGGAGCGGTGGCCGTCGCTCACCCACCAGCCGTTTCACAGCGAGGCGCCTGCCGCGTAAGTAGCCGGGGTGTCCCGCACCTGCACAGGTTCCCGCCGCGGGGCCCGGGGCTGCTACGCTGGCAGCTCCCACGGACCCGGCTCGGGCCGGGCCTTCCAGCGGCCGCGGAGATTCAGATGGAAATCGATTCGCAAGCTGCCGATAACCGCATCGACAGTCCCCGCCAGGAGCCAAGGCTCCCACCGGGGCAGGTCCAGACCCAGAAGTGGCCGGTGCTCCACTACGGCTCGGTGCCTCGCGTCGATCTCACGAAGTGGGAGCTGCGCGTCGACGGACTCGTGGAGCATCCCCAGCGATGGACGTGGTCGGAGTTCCAAACGCTGCCGCGCGTACATGTGCGTTCGGACATCCATTGCGTGACTCGCTGGAGCCGCTTCGACAACGTCTGGGGAGGCGTCTCGATCAAGGAAGTCTTGAAGCGCGCCCTGCCGAAGGCCGCGGCCCGGTTCGTCGTGATCCACGCGGAACAGGGCTTCACCACCAATCTCCCGCTCACGGAGCTCGATCAGGATGACGTTCTGCTCGCGGACAAGCACGATGGCGAGCCGCTCACTCCCGAGCACGGCTGGCCGCTGCGGCTCGTGGTTCCACGGCGTTACTTCTGGAAGAGCGCCAAGTGGATCACGAGGCTCGAGCTCGTGGAGCACGATGCTCCGGGATTCTGGGAGAGGAACGGCTATCACAACGAGGCCGATCCCTGGGGCGAGGAGCGTTTCTCGGACTGGTGACGCCCCGGCGATGCCGGTCGCCATCGCTGCGCGGGCGCAGGCGAGCGCCTGCCACGAGGTGCACGCGTGAGCCACGGCGAAACGGTCGAGCGCGCCACGCAGTGGCTGCAGGATCTCATCAACGAGATCCCGGGCCTGCGCAACGCCACGTCGCGCGACCCCGGCTTCAAGAACTGGCGGCAGAACGCGATCACGATCCTGCAGCGCATCTGGCCCGCCGACCAGAACCACGCCGAGCGTTTCCGCCGCATCCCGTTCTCGCCCGTGGATCCGCGCGCCGACGTGCGCACGCAGCGCGAGAGCTTCAGCCGCGGCTGCCAGGAGGCGGGGCGCGTGCTCAACTCGTTCATCGAGGAGATTCGCACGCAGGGTGTCCCCGACCTGCCCGGCGGCGGCGCACTGCCCACCGAGGAGAGCGGACTCGAGGACGGATTCCCGACCGTGGACCTGCCGAGCGGCGATCTTCACGGATCGGAGGCGGCGTCGTCGGCCGCCGAGCTCGAGCAGCTGCCGCCGCAAGGCGCGGATCCCTCGTTCCTGCCGCCGTCGCGCCTGCACATCGACACGCCCCCGGAAGGGACCGTGCTGCCGAAGCATCACTCGACACCGCCGTCCGACGCGCGCCAGAAGCGCAAGGGCCTCGGCGTCGCCGCGAAGCTGCGCGATCTCCTGGGGCTGACCGGATTCGGAGAGAAGCCCGCGCCGCCACCGCCGCCGCAGAACACGGGCAATACCTCGGCGCTGACGCAGCTGCCTCCGCGCTCATTGGACATCATCCCGGTCGGCGATGAGGTCGACACGCGGCCGCTCTCGCGAGCGTGGCCCGTGCCCCAGCAGCAGCCGAAGACGCAGGCGCCCGGCGGGCCGCCCGCCCCGCCCGCGAGCAGCCCCCAGGCCCCCGAGCCGCCGAACCCGGCAACGGCGAAGGGCAGCGCGCGGCCGTCGGAGGCCGGGATGTCGGTGGTGATGTCGCGCCCGACGACGCTCCGCGCCAACATCGAGAAGGTGTCGATCGAGTCGCTCATCAGCGCCGAGTTCCGGGGCGGCGCCGATGACAACGCGGCCTCGAAGGCACCCGCTGCCGCGACGCCGAATGCCACACCGCCCGCAGCGGCCGCAGCGCCACCGGCGGCCGGCAGGCCTTCGCTCTCGATCGTGCCGCCGCTCTCGGGGGATCCCGAGTTCAACGTCGATCCCACGCCCACCCACGCGAGCGAGTCCGCGGCCGAGCCGTCGTCGGCCGCCGCGCAGAAGAAGATCGTGCCGCTGCCGCTGCCGCCGGTCGCACAGGCGGCCAAGCCGGAATCCGATCCTGCGGCGGACGCCGAAGACGACTCGCCGGTCCACCGCCCCGACTCGGCCGAGCTCTCGCGCGCCACCGCGGACTTCATGCGCACGTCGCCGGTCCTCGGCGCCACGGGCCGCAAGGTCCAGCGCGCGCCGCACGAGTCGTCCGAGCACGGCTTCTCGGATCCCGATGCGATCGCCGTCGCGTCGATGTTCGACGAGCTGACGTCGATGGGCGTTCCCACCTCGCGGCAGTCGGAGGCGCGCGCCCGCCTGCTCGACCTTGCGCGTCGCATCGAGACCGAGGACCTCCCGTGGAATGCACTGCGCAAGGCGGTATGGTTCGCGATGGAGTATCCGGAAGTCGCCCGTCGCCTGATCCCGATGCTGCTCCCGTGGATCGACCGGGCGGCGTAAAGTCAGGCCCGCCCTAAGCCCCTGCATCGCTGTGCTACCTTTCGCATCAGTCCGTCGCGGAGGTGGCCCCCGTGGATCTCGATCGCTACACCGTGAAGTCGCGCGAGGCGCTGGAGCGCCTCCAGCGCGTGGCGCGGGATCGCTCGCACCAGGAACTGAGGCCCGAGCACCTGCTCGCGGCGTTGCTCGATGAGCGGGACGGCACCGTGTCCGCGGTGCTGCAGAAGCTGGGCGTGAACGCGGCGTCGCTCGCGCAGGCCGTGGAGCAGTCGCTCGAGTCGCTGCCGCGCGTGCAGGGCGGCCAGGCCTATCTCGGCGCCGACCTGCGCTCGGTGCTCGATCGCGCCGAGAAGCATGCCGCTCAGATGAAAGACGAGTTCGTGAGCGTCGAGCACCTGTTGATGGCGCTCGCGGACCCGGCGCAAGGGAATGCGGCGCAGAAGGTGCTCGCCCGGGCGGGCGTGACGCCCGATGCGCTGTTGAAGGCACTGGCGGGCGTTCGCGGAGGTCAGCGCGTGACCGATGATTCTCCCGAGGACAAGTTCCAGGCGCTCTCCAAGTACGGCCGCGACCTCACCGCCGCCGCGCGCGCGGGCAAGCTCGACCCCGTGATCGGGCGCGACGACGAGGTGCGGCGCGTGGTGCAGGTGCTGTCGCGTCGCACGAAGAACAACCCCATCCTGATCGGCGAGCCCGGCGTGGGGAAGACCGCGATCGCCGAAGCACTCGCCCAGCGCATCATCTCCGGCGACGTGCCCGAGAGCTTGAAGGACCAGCGCGTGATCGCGCTCGACCTGGGCTCGCTCATCGCCGGCGCCAAGTTCCGCGGCGAGTTCGAGGATCGCCTCAAGGCCGTGCTCAAGGAAGTCACGAACCCGGACAACAGGATCATTCTCTTCATCGACGAACTGCACACCCTGGTCGGGGCAGGCGGCGCCGAGGGCGCCATGGACGCGAGCAACTTGTTGAAACCCGCGCTGGCGCGCGGTGAGCTGCACTGCGTGGGCGCGACGACGCTCGACGAGTACCGGAAGCACGTGGAGAAAGACGCGGCGTTGGCGCGCCGTTTCCAGCCCGTGTTCGTGGGCGAGCCGAGCGTCGAGGACACGATCGCGATCCTGCGCGGCCTGAAGGAGCGCTACGAGGTCCACCACGGCATCCGCATCAAGGATTCGGCGCTGGTCGCGGCCGCCATGCTCTCCAGCCGCTACATCGCGGACCGGCACCTGCCGGACAAGGCCATCGACCTGATCGACGAGGCGGCCTCGCGCCTGCGGATGGAGATCGATTCCATGCCCGTGGAGCTGGACGAGATCCACCGCCGCGTGCGCCAGCTCGAGATCGAGCGGATCGGGCTCGCGAAGGAGACCGACGACGCCACGAAGGCGCGCCTGGCGCGGTTGGACGACGAGCTCAAGCGCCTCCGTTCCGAGTTGAGCGGACTCGAGGAGCACTGGAAGAAGGAGAAGGCGATCGTCACCCGGATCCGCGAGCTCAAGGCCGAGCGCGAGAAACTCAAGATCGACGAGGCGAAGGCCGAGCGCCAGGGCGACCTCGAGACCGTGGCGCGCATCCGCAACAACGATCTGCTCTTGCTTCAGAGGCAGTTGGATCAGGAGACCGCACGCCTCGCCGTTCTCCAACAGAAACAACGAATGCTGAAGGAAGAAGTCGACGAAGAAGACGTGGCCGAGGTCGTGGCCAAGTGGACCGGCATCCCGGTCTCGAGGCTTCTCGAAGGTGAAGTCCAGAAGCTCGTGAAGATGGAGGAGCGCCTGCACCTGCGCGTCGTGGGCCAGGACGAGGCGGTGCGCGTGGTGTCCGAGGCGGTGCGCCGCGCGCGCGCCGGGCTCCAGGACGCGAAGCGGCCCGTGGGCTCGTTCCTGTTCCTCGGGCCCACCGGTGTGGGCAAGACCGAGCTGGCGCGCTCGCTCGCCGAG
>DATLUU010000280.1:0-3562 GCA_035577885.1 Verrucomicrobiia bacterium | reverse complement strand
CCGGATGGCTCTCGAGGCCGCTGGCCGAGTTCACGAAACTCTCCGAACGCTGACCGGACGGCCGATACTGCACACTTGTGCAGTACGAACATCAGCGCTAGCCTTCCAGCATGTCCGCCGCCGAATACCGCCTGGAGCCCTGTCGCTCCGCGCTCAATCCCGTCACCGGGATGCCCTTCCACTGGTCCTTGAACCCGTACATGGGCTGCGCGCACCGCTGCACGTTCTGCTACGTGCGCGCGTTCGAGAAGCGCGCAGACCGTCCGTCGGACGACCGTTACGGCCGCAGCATCCGGGTGAAGACGAACGTCGTCGAGATCCTGAAGGCGGAGCTGGCAAGGCCATCGTGGACCAAGGAGTCCGTGGCCGTCGGCGCCGCGACCGACCCCTACCAGCCCGCCGAGGGCCGCTTCCGGCTCACGCGCGGCTGCCTCGAGGCCTTCCACGACCGCTGGAACCCGTTCGGCATCATCACCCGGGGCCCGCTCGTCATCCGCGACATCGACGTGCTGCAGGCGGCGTCGCATCGCGCGCGCGTCTCGGTGAGCCTCTCGATCCCCACCATCGACGACGACCTCTGGCGCGTCACCGAGCCCGGCACCGCGCCGCCCCGGGCGAGGCTGCGCGCGGTGCGCATGCTCGCGGATGCGGGCATCCGCGTGGGTGTGTCGCTGGCGCCCATCCTGCCCGGGCTCTCGGACCGGCCGGAGTTGCTCGCGGACGCGGTCAAGGCCGCGCGCGATGCCGGCGCCTCGAAGCTCTGGACCGAGCTCGTGCACTTGAAGCCCGGGACGCGCGAGCACTTCCTCTCCACGCTCGCCGACGTGTGGCCCGCCGAGGCCGAGCACATCGCGAAGCTCTACGCGACGCGCGCCTACGCCTCGCGCCCCGAGGCCGAGCACAACGCCGCGCGCGTCGCCGCGCTGTCGCAGGCGCATCCGCGACGCGCATCGGTGCCACCGCCGATCGAGCCCGAGCCGCCGAGGCTCGCGATCCAGCTGGGATTCGTGTTCGACGCACCGGTCGCCAGCGACAGCGCCGCCTGAGGCCCGGTTGGCGTAACCGGGCGGGCTGCGTCATGGTGGGCTCATGCGCAGCGCGAACCTCATGGTCTCCGTGAATCCGGCGACCGGCGAGCAACTGGCCGAGGTCACCTCGCACTCGGCCGTGGAGGCCGGGGACCGGCTGGTGCGCTGCCGCGAGGCGTTCAAGGGCTGGTCGAGGCGTCCGGTCGACGAGCGCGTGACGGTGCTCGCGCGCGCGGCGGCGCTGATCCGCAAGCGCCGCGACGAGCTGGCGCGCCTGGCCACCCTGGAGATGGGCAAGACCATCGTCGCCGCCGAGGCGGAGGTCGAGAAGTGCGCCTGGGTCTGCGACCACTACGCCCAGCACGCCACCGCGATGCTGGCGCCGGAGGGCGTCGCGAGCGACGCCGGCGATTCGTACGTGCGTTTCGACCCGCTCGGCGTGCTGCTCGCGATCATGCCCTGGAACTTCCCCTACTGGCAGGTGTTCCGCGCCGCCGCGCCCGCGCTCGCGGCCGGGAACACGGTGGCGTTGAAGCACGCCTCGAACGTCACCGGCTGCGCGCTGGCGATGGAGCGGCTGTGGCGAGACGCGGGGCTCCCCGAGGACGCCTTCACCGTGGTCCTGGTCCAGGGTGCAGAAGCGAGCGCGCTCGCCGCGCACACGGCGGTCGCCGCGGTGACGCTCACCGGCAGCGAGCCGGCGGGCGCCTCGGTCGCGGCGATCGCCGGGCGCGCGCTCAAGAAGATCGTCCTCGAGCTCGGCGGCTCCGACGCCTTCATCGTGCTCGCCGACGCCGACGTGGCACACGCCGCCCGGCAGGCCGCGGCCGCGCGCGTGATCAACAACGGCGAGTCGTGCATCGCGGCCAAGCGCTTCGTGGTCGTGGAGGCGATCGCCGACGCGTTCGAGTCCGCGCTCGGCGACGCCCTGCGCGCGCTGCGCGTGGGCGATCCGCTGGACCGGGCCACCGACGTCGGCCCGCTGGCGCGGGCGGACCTGGTGGACGAGCTGGAACGCCAGGTCACGCAGAGCGTGGCGAAGGGCGCGCGCCTGGTGCTCGGCGGGCGCCGGCTCCCGGGCGATGGCAACTACTTCCCTCCCACGCTCCTCACCCGCGTCTCCCCCGGCATGCCGGCGTTCGACGAGGAGACGTTCGGCCCCCTGGCGGCGGTGATCCGCGCCCGCGACGCCGGCGACGCGGTGGCGCTCGCCAATCGCTCCCGATATGGGCTCGGCTCCAGCATCTGGACGGCGGACGTGGAGAGGGCACGCGAGCTTGCGGAAGCGCTCGAAGCCGGCGCCGTATTCGTGAATGCCACCGTGCGTTCCGACCCGCGGCTGCCGTTCGGAGGCGTCAAGCGCTCCGGGCACGGCCGCGAGCTGGGCCAGATCGGGCTCCGCGAGTTCGTGAACGCCAAGACGGTCTGGGTCGCGTAAGGGTCTCCGTTTGAGACTGTCCGAGCACGCCCCACGAGCGCGCCGGGCCGGAGCAGCGCCGCCGGCCAATGCCCCGCGCCATGGCGCGGACCGCGACTTCGCGCTCGGCCTCACGTTCGTGTTGCTGGCGTTCGTGGGGCTGGTGTGGGCGTTCGCGCCGCACACGGTGGACGACGCCTGGATCGCGTTCCGCTACAGCCGGCAGTGGGCCGCGGGCCACGGGCCCTACTACAACCCCGGCGAGCACGTGGAGGGCTACAGCAACTTCCTGCTCGTGCTGCTGCTGACGCCGGTGATCCGCTATGCGGGACCCGAGGCGGCGCTACCGGTGGCGAAAGGCATCGGCCTCGCCGCGGGCCTGCTCGCGATCCTCGGCGCGGCCCTGCTCGCGCGGCGCGCGGCGGCGGGCGCGCGCTGGGCCGACATGGCGGGGATCGCCGCGGCGGCGCTGGTGGCGTGCTCGTCGGGGTTCGCCTACCACGCCATGAACGGGCTCGAGACCACGCTCTACGCCTGCCTGCTCACCTGGGGCGTGAGCGGGCTCACGAGCCCACGCGACGGCGCGGTGATGCTCGGAGGCCTCGCGCTCGCCGCCGCCGCGATCGCGAGGCCCGAGGCGCCGCTCGTGTGCGTGCTCGCGTGCGGCGTGGCGGTCGTGGTGCGCGCCCGGGCACAGCACACCGCGGTGCCGCGCGAGTACTCTGCGAGCACGCCCGGCCCGTCGTGGCGCGCGCTCGCCACCGCGTCGCTGCTCGTGGTCGCGGCCGTGCTCGGCCAGCTCGCGTTCCGGCGCATCGCGTACGACGGCGCCTGGCTCCCGAACACGTTCTACGCCAAGGCCGGCGGCTCGGGGAACCGCGTCGCGTACGTACACGACGCGCTGCGCATGGCATTCGCGGGCGACCTGGGATTGCTGCTCGCGCTCGCGGGCTGGAGCTTCACCGGATCGCCCGCGCGCACGTCGCTCGTCCCGGCGATCGTCGGGCTCATCGGCGGGCTCCTGCCTCTTTACACCGGCGGCGACTGGATGCCCGCGGGCCGGCTCGTGGTCCCCTACCTGCCGCTGCTCGCGGTCACGGCGTCGCTGGGCTGGGCA
>DATLUU010000279.1:0-2398 GCA_035577885.1 Verrucomicrobiia bacterium | reverse complement strand
TGAAATGAGTCACAAGGGGGTTGCCCGGACCAGTGCCTCCATCGCGAAGTACTCCGGCAATCCCAGCTGGTCGAGCGTGCGCGCCGTGCCCTGGTTGCGCTCCTCGACGCGCTGCCAGAACTCGCGC
The DNA here is from genome assembly GCA_035577885.1 of Verrucomicrobiia bacterium. Taxonomy (GTDB): domain Bacteria; phylum Eisenbacteria; class RBG-16-71-46; order RBG-16-71-46; family RBG-16-71-46; genus JAIOPA01. Next base: position 2,271 of record DATLUU010000279.1, on the reverse strand, counting down.
TCGTCCACGCCCGGGAACGGCGCGCGATCCTTCTGGCTCTGGTGCTTGAAGATGGCGCTGATCTTGACCCGCAGCTCTTCTTCGGACATGGGCACTAGGAGATCGGCCTCAGCGATCGGCCACTCCTGCCAGGCGCCGCGGTACGACCACACCTCGGGCCGCGGGGCCCGCATGCGCGCGAGCGCCCCGTCGACGGCCTCCTTGCACATGCGGTGCGTCCCGTGCGGATCGGAGAGGTCGCCGGCGACGAGGATCAGGTCGGGCCGCTCGGACTCGAGCAGCTCGAGCACGATCTCCACGTCGCGCGGGCCGATCGGGTCCTTGCGCACCTTGCCCGTCTGGTAGAAGGGGAGGTTCAGGAACCGGGCCTGCTTCGCCGAGAGGCCGATCGTCTCGATCGCCGAGATCGCCTCGACCTCGCGGATGCGGCGCTTGAGCATCAGCACGGCGTCGCGGTCCACATCGCCCGGCGACTTCTGCTGCAGGGAGGCGTCGATCTCCTCGAGCCAGGATGCCAACCGCTCGTTCCCGAGCTTGAAATCGTGCGCGGCCCGGCGCACGAAGTCGAGGTAGCGGCGCACCTCGTGGTCGAACACCGCGATGTTGCCCGAGGTCTGGTAGGCGACGAGGATCTTGTTCTCGTTCTGCCACAGCTTGCGCAGGATCCCGCCCGCGGAGATGACGTCGTCGTCCGGGTGCGGGGAGAAGAGGACCACGCGCTTACCGCTCGGGAGCTTGCTCTTGCCGCGGATGCGCGCGCTCAGCGTGTTGAACACGACGCCGTTGAGCGCTCCCGACGAACCGTGGCGTTGGAGCAGCGCACTCAGGTGGTGCTCGCGATAGTCCACGTCGTCGAGTTTCAGCACCGACTTGGCCGTGGCGCCGGAGAGCCACACCACCGCCTGCAGCTCCAGCGCCGGCGTCCATTCGATCTCGCCCAGGAGCCACGGCGTCTTCACCCGCGTCAGCTCGGCGGCGGCGGCGCTGTCCAGCACCACGGTCGCGTTCGGGTGGCGCTGGAGGTACGTGGCCGCGACGGCGTGGTCGACGTCGCCCTCGATCGCCCGCTTCACGATCGCCGCCTTGTGCTCGCCGGTCGCGATCAGGAACACCTCGCGCGCCTCGAGGATCGTGCCCACGCCCATGGTGACGGCTTCGCTGGGCACGTTCTCGGTGCCGAAGAAGTCCGCGGACGCGGCGCGGCGGGTGATCGTGTCGAGCACCACGAGCCGCGTGCGCGACTCGATGCTCGACCCCGGCTCGTTGAAGCCGATGTGACCGGTCTGGCCGATCCCCAGTATCTGGAGGTCGATGCCGCCGGCGGCGGCGATCGCCTCCTCGTAGGCGCGGCAGTGGGCGTCGATCTCGTGTCGCGCGAGGTCGCCGCGCAGCAGGTGGACCCGCTTGGCGTCGATGTTCACGTGCTCGAAGAAGTTCTCCCACATGAAGCGCCGGAAGCCGTGCACGCTGTCCGCCGCCATGGGGAAGTACTCGTCGAGGTTGAACGTCTCCACGCGCGAGAAGTCGAGCTTCTCCTCGCGATGCAGCCGGATCAGCTCGCGGTAGACGCCGATCGGCGTCGAGCCGGTGGCGAGGCCGAGCACCGCGAATCGCCCCCCGCGGTTGCGCTCGCGGATGAGGTCGGCGATGCGCGCCGCGATACGGCGCGCGATCTCCAGATGATCGGCCTCGACGATCGCGGGGATGCGCTCGGGCCCGATGCCGAGGAGTGCGGGAGCCGCCCCCAAGCTAGTCCCGCCCGCCCGGGTAGCGCATGCCGCGGAGCTCGCGGTAGAGCCGCACGGCGTAGTTGTCGGTCATGCCCGCGACGTGGTCGGTGATGCGCACGAGCTGTTCGTAGCGGCTGCCCGAGTCGTCGATCACCGACGGCCGCAGGAGCCGCTGGTGCTCGCCGCGCAGCGACTTCTTCTCCAGCAGCGCGCGCACGAATCGATCGAGCAGGCCTTGGATGGCCTCGGCGCCGGCCAGCTCCATCTTCAGCACGTCGCGGGCGCGGTAGCAGCGCTCGAGGCAGGTGGCCTCGACCGCGTCGAGCGCGGCGGCGTGCGGGATGGTCTTCCGAAGCTCGCTGTCGAAGCTGCCGTCCAGGACGCCCGCGCCGCGGGCGACGAACGCGTCGGCCAGCTCGTGGATCAGCGTGTCGATCGCCCCCGCGCGCAGCCAGCCGGCGCGGTCCAGCATCTCGTTGCGGTCGGCGTGGGGACACCCCCACCGACCGCAACGAGATGCTGGACCGCGCCGGCTGGCTGC
>DATLUU010000278.1:0-4971 GCA_035577885.1 Verrucomicrobiia bacterium | reverse complement strand
AGCAGAGATCGGTCCCGGCACCGCCCACCTCGGCGACGCTCAGCCGTGACGAACTCTCGGCCTCGAGCCGCTCGTGGTCGGCGTCCATGCACACGATCGGCGTGCCGAGATCGCCGAGCGGCGCGGCACGCGCAGCCGTCGTGACGATCGAGTCCACCGCGGCGTCCTCGAGAACGAAGCGGAGCCGCTCGACCGGGCACTCGGGATCGATCGGGACGTAGGCTGCGCCCGACTTCAAGATGCCGAGCAGGGCCGCATAGACCTGCGGCGAGCGCGGCAGCAGCAGCGCGACGCGCGAGCCCCGGGCCACGCCCCGGGCCCTCAGGTGGCGCGCGATCCGGTTCGCGAGGCGCTCGAGCGCCTCGTACGTGACGCGCCGTGGCCCGAAGGCGACCGCGACGGCATCCGGATGCGCATCGGCCCTGGCCTCGAAGATCTCGTGCAGCAGCGATCCGGCCGATCGGGACGGCGGCGGGCGGTTGCGCTCCTGACGGGGCGCTGGCGTCTCCGTTGAAGCCGGTGGCGTTTCCGTCTGGGAGCCATCGACCACTGGGCTCGGGAGGGGGGATCCCGGGGGAAGCATGGCGAACCCTCACTGCGCAGGTAGGGCTGGGTGACTTCCGCGCGGGATGGCAACCCGCGCAGATACGGGTCGGCTGATGCGCGAATGATATGCGGCCCCGCATGCGACTCCAGTAGGAGTTGTACTGACACCCGGTCGTCGAGACACGGTAGTCTTCGTATTCATACAGGCGTAACACCGTGCAGACGCGAGGCCGGGTTTGTGCGGCGACACGCTTCGTGCGGCAATCCCCTACGTCAACCTACCGACGACTTTTGTATTGATTCAGGCCTCGACGGGATGCCATCCTGCGTCACGGCCGCCTGAAGGCACGAATTGATATTCGAACATTCTGTGTTCCACGAAGGCCCCCATGGCTGTCCGATGCACGCCCAGGTCCATCGCGCAGACGAGCCGCGACGCCTCGCGCGTCGCCCGGATGGATCCAGCCCGGCCCGCATCATCTGGGGCATGCGCAGACGCGAGCGGGTGCCGCCCTCAGCCGCTCACCCTTGATTCCGGCGCCGGCGACCCCGGCCGGCGCTGCGTCACCACCCAACGGGGAAACGAGCCACTCACCATAGGGAGGAGTACATGAACCCGCTGGACCTGAAGCTCGAGCAGCTCGAGGAACGGATCGCGCCGAGCGCACTCGGCAATCCCGGCAACAACAACCCGCCCCGCAACAACACGAACAACTCGGGGAACGAAGGCACCGGCGGCAAGGTTTCGACCGGCGGCAAGTAGTCGAGGACCCCTCCGGGATCCGAATCACCCCGTGACTCGCGCGCGGCCATGTCCCCGCGCGACATCGCTCCCCCCTGCCAACGGAGAGCTCCATGAAGCCCTTCAAGCCGTCCATCGAGGAGCTGGAGCAGCGCATCGCCCCGGATAGCGTCAACGGCGTCCCGGGTGAGAGCAACGGCAACCCGGGAAACGAGGTTTCGAACGGCAGCAAGCCGCAGCCGGGGAACAACACGCGCGACTCGCACGGCCACAAGTAGTCGAGCCTCGTCGGGGAGGCCGCCGGCACCGCTCGGCGGCCTCCGCACGGCACACTGACCCATGGCAACCGAGATCGCCTCACCCCCGCGGCTCCGCACCGACCTGATCGTGAGCCGGCAGGAAGCGCCCGCGGGACCCTGCTTCGTGCTAAAGGACCCGCGGACCCGCCGTTTCTTCCGGCTGCGCGAGGCGGAGTACTCGATCGCGCGCCGCCTGGATGGCCAGACGTCGCTTGCGTCGGTGGCCGCGACCGTGGCGGCCGAGCTCGAGACCGAGGTCTCGGCCGCGACGCTCGTGCCGTTCGTGGAACAACTGCGACGAGGCGGCCTGCTCGAGGGCCCCGGTGCGCCCCCCGGGCGCCCGCGCCAGCCGCTCTTCCAGGGCGACCTGCTCTGGGTCCGCTTCAAGGCCTTCGACCCCGATCGCCTGCTCGACCGCCTCGCCGCGCGCCTCGGGTTCTTCTTCACACCGACGTTCGTCGTGGGCGCGGCTTCGCTCATCCTCTGGGCGCTGGTCACCGTCCTCGTCCAGCGGAACGAGATCGCGGGCGATCTGTCGCGGCTCTGGAGCTTCCAGAACCTCTTCCTGGCGTGGATCGCGATCCTCACGGTGACCACGCTGCACGAGTTCGCGCACGGCCTCACGTGCAAGCACTTCGGCGGCCACGTGCACGAGATGGGCTTCCTGCTCATCTACCTGCAGCCGGCGTTCTACTGCAACATCAGCGACGCTTGGCTCTTCCCGGAGAAATCCAAGCGGCTCTGGGTGACATTCGCGGGCGCGTTCTTCGAGATGACGCTGTGGGGCCTCGCCACGCTCGCGTGGCGGCTCGTCGAGCCGGGCACGTGGGTGAGCGACGCCGCGCTCGTGGTGATGGCCACGTCGGCGATCAAGCAGGTCTTCAATCTCAACCCGCTCATCAAGCTCGACGGCTACTACCTGCTCAGCGACTGGCTCGACGTCCCGAACCTCCGCCAGCGCTCGTTCCAGTACGTCGGCGCGCGGTTCAAGCGGCTGCTCGGCGGCGTCACATCCACCGTGCCGGAGCTGACGCTCCGCGAACGGCGCATCTGCCTCGGCTACGGCCTCGTGGCGGTGACGTTCTCGTACTGGCTCCTGAGCACCATGCTGATCGGTTTCGGTCGCTATTTCACGTACCGCTGGCACGGCTGGGGCGCCGTGGCCTGGGCGGGCCTGTTCGTCGGCGTCATGGGGAACGTGGCCGGAAAGTCGCCGCTTCGCTGGCCGGCGTGGCTCTCGCCGAAGAACCATCGACTTCGACTGCCGGGCACGTTCGCCGCGGGGCTGCTCGTGCTCTACTTCCTGCCGGTCGAGCTCAAGGTCGGCGGCGAGGTGGAGGTGGCGCCGGCCCGGAACACCGACGTCCGCGCGCAGGTCGAGGGCATCATCGACGACGTGTTCGTGAAGGAGCGGGACCGCGTGGCCGCGGGAGACACGCTGGCGCGGCTCGCGGACCACGACTACCGCGCGCGGCTCGAGATGGCGGATGCCGAGCTGGCCGAGAAGCGCGCGAACCTGCGCCTGCTCGAGGCCGGCGCCCGGCCCGAGGAACGGGACGTGGCCCGCTCCGCGGTCGGCAGGGCCGAGGAGCGCCTGCGCTTCGCCCAGGCGGAGCTGGAGCGCACGCGCCGGCTCGTGGCGATCGAGGCGAGCCCGAAGAGCGACCTGGAGCGCGCGGAAGCCGAGGTCGCAGTGTCGAGGAAGGACCTCGAGGGCGAGCAGGCCCGGCTCGCGCTGCTCGTCGCCGGGGCCCGCCCCGAGGAGATCGCGGCCATGCGCGAGGACATCACGCACGCGGAGGCGCAGCAGCGCCAGCTCGCCGAGCAGCTCGCGCGCGTCTGGGTCACGGCGCCGCACGGCGGCATCGTCACCACCCCCAAGCCCCGCGAGCGGATCGGCGAGAACGTGAAGGTGGGCGATCTCATCATGGAGGTGTACGCGATGGACAGCGTCACCGCCGAGATCGCGATTCCCGAGCAGGACATCGGCGACATCCACGAGGGGCAGCGCGGGAGCGTCCGCCTGCGCGCCTACCCCGACCGGGTTTTCGACGGGCGCGTCACGGCGATCGGCGCCGCCGCGCTCGAGCCCGAGAAGCAGCGCGGGCGCGTCGTCAAGGCGACGATCGTGCTGCCGAATCCCGACGGCGTCATCAAGTCGTCGATGACGGGCTATGCCCGCATCGCGTGCGGCAAGCGCCGCGCGCTGGACGTGCTCACGCGCGGGATCCAGCGGTACATGAGGCTCGAGTTCTGGTCCTGGTGGTGACCGCCGCGAGCGAGGTTCGGCGGGCGTGCCGCGGGCGCCGCGCTCGGACTGGGGCTGCGTCGGCGATGCGCCAATGCATGGGAATGACGTGCGGGGTGATTCCACGACGGGAGGAGGTGACCGACATGAAGGAGCTGAAGCTGCAGATCGAGGAGCTCGAAGCACGCATCGCGCCGAGCGTCGCCGGCACGGGCGGATACGACGGCAAGCCCGGGAACCAGTGCAACGCCAAGAGCAATCCGTCCGGGAGCGCCAATCCCGAGAATGGGCATCACTGATCGAGGCTCGGCACCCACCGAACGGGCCACGACTGACGTGGCCTGTTCGGTCCGGTCCGGATCGTCGCGGAGCGGCCGGCTCCCGGACCTCGACGCCTGGAACGTCCCCGAACCGAGCTCGACCACCTCGTTCCAGTTGCTCGCCAAACCGCTGGCAGGCGGTGATAGAGTCGTTGGAGCCATCGAAGCGGAGCCCGCGAGCAGCGCGCGGGTCCGTCCTGCGCCAGCACCCCGCGATCCGGGGAGATCTTGATGTCCGCAGTGGGTCGCCTCGACAAGCTCTTCGTGACAGTCGCGTCGGCCGTGTCGCTCGGCCTGTCCGGCTGCAGCGAATCCAACCCGAGCAACACCATCGGGGGCGCCGTCTCGATGCGCCTGGCAGCCCCCACGGATCCGTCCGGTGTCCCGACCGGGCCAAGCGAGATCGTGGTTCCCGATCCAAGCGCAGGCGTGCAGCTGCTCCGCGGCGACAAGGTCGTGATGTCCACGAACGTCATGGGCGGTCGGTTCGAGTTCCACAACGTGGAGCCGGGCTCCTATCGCGTCTTCGCCACCTTGTTGAGCACGCCCTCCGACACGTCCGCCGTGTTCGACGCGGTTCCGGGGAGATTCGAGGTCCCGGGAACGATCACGCTTGCAGACACCGGGCTCATCGTGGTCAACAATCCGGTCGGACCGATCGCCGGGTCGGCGCTATTGATGATGACGCTGGCCAAGACGCGGATGGTCGATCTGCGCGTGTACGACGTGGGTGGGAGCCTCGTCCGCACGCTGGCCTCGCGGCAGTTCCCCGCGGGCGTGCACGCGATCGGATGGGACTGCACGAATGACCTGGGC
>DATLUU010000277.1:0-5497 GCA_035577885.1 Verrucomicrobiia bacterium | reverse complement strand
CGTTCCAAATTACGATCGCCCCGCCGGCTCCGTCGGTCACCGCCTGCCCCCCGGTCTGGTCGAACGCCGTGTCGCACACGACGCGACCCTGCGCGGGCCATGCCGGATCGACAGTCCCGTCGGCGCGCACGTGCTGGGCGTAGACGCCGAAGCTGGTACCACTGCGACGGTCGTCCCAGACGACGATCGCGCCGTTGTTGTGGTCGCTGACCATCGCAGTGGAGAGTTGGTCATGAGGCGCGTCGCACAGCATCGTTCCCCCCGTCGGCCACGCGGGGTCGAGTGTCCCATTCGCGAGGACGTGGTGGGCGCGTACGTCGGCCTCATGAAGCGAATCGGAGCAGGCGACCAGCGCGCCGCCCGCGCCATCTGGCATCAGCAGGACGCGAGTCGAGAGCGAGAGCGTGGCGTCGGCGAGATGGAAGACCAAGCGGCCGTTCACCGGCCACGCTGGATCGACGCTGCCGCCGGCGAGGACGCGGCCGGCGTAGACGTCGTAGCCAGCGGTACGGTGATCGATCCAACCTACGACCGCCTGCCCCCCGCTCACTATCAACGCGGGGAAGACCTGGAAACCTGACGCGCCGCACAGCAGGCGTCCGTTCGCCGGCCAGGCGGGATCGACAGCGCCGCTCGCGGTCACGTGGGTCACGTATACGTCGTCGTTGCCGGAGCGGTCGTCCCTCCAGGCGATGAACGCGCCGCCGGCGCCGTCCGAGGCGATCACGGGATTACTCTGGGCACCGGCATTGACGCAGATCGGCAGGTTGACGCTGCTGCTGGACGGCCAGTCGGCGCGGGCGGAAGCGAACGCCGACAGTCCCAGGACGAGCATCGCCATGGGCACGCATGCAGATTGCGGCAGCCACCGAATCGTAGGGACTCGCACTCAGGGGAGGCTAGGCGCGTCCAGAACCCGCGGCAACGATAATTCCGCCCGCGCTCATCCGGCCAGCCGGATCACCTCGTGCGCAGCAGTCGTCGGCTGACGATGCCCTCCGGCGTCTGAAGCCACAGGAAATACACGCCCGGTGACAGTGACCGCCCATCCGCAGCCCGTCCGTTCCACGGGATCGACAGCGCCTCCGTCTCGGCGGGTCCGTCGTAGAGCATCGCCACGCAACGGCCACTGAGATCGATTACCTGAAGTCTCGCAGGACCGGGCCGGGGCATCGTGAACCGCACGGCGACCGGGCCGACGGCGGGATTGGGCACCACCGTCAGCGCGAGCCGCGCGACCGCCCCGTCACCGACACTGGTCACCCGGTCGGCAGGTGTGAGAAGCAGGGCGCGGTACGATCCGCCATGGGTGCTCAGACCGCGCGCCGCGATCTGGCCGAAGTCGTTGATCGCGACTGCCTCGGTGATCACCCACCCGGGATCGGCCGCGCTCACATACCCGGGCGAGCTGGGATCGATGAGGCTCGACAGGTACCTGGGCAGCGCGCTCGGACCATCCCAGATCAGCGCTCCTGTGATGTTCGGCGAGGGGTTGCCATAGCCGACGATCTGATCCCGGTGGTTGAGTCCCAGGGCGACCGACACCTGGATGAGATCACCCGGGACGTTGGCGAGGCCGCGCACGGTCGCACCGTCGTAGAAGAACGATTTCGTCGCGTTGCTGGACCATCCGACGACGTGCCCGACATCGTTGATGTCGTCGGCGGTGGTCAGCGTCGCGCCCTGGAGCAAAGGAAGAAACGTGAACACGCCGTCCGAGTGAACGAAGACCTGGCTGCCGCCGTTGCTGCTCCCCTCGGCGGTCCCCGCGATGGCGCCGTGGGCATTGATCCGCCACCCGAAGGAATGCGTGTAATCTGACGGAGTCCCGAGGTTGACCCCAGTGCCATCGGTGTTCCAGCGCGCGGTGCTGGCGTCGGTGGTGAAGAGCCCGTTCCGCCCGGTGATCAGGCCGTTGTCACTGATTCCGGTGGCCAGACCGCCGCTCGTGACACCGTTAAAAAGGGGAAGCTTGCTGATCGAGCCGCCGGGACTCCAGATCACGGGCACATTGTGCTGCTCGATCAGGTTGTCCCCGGTATACCCGACCACAAAGCCGGCGGCATTCACGCCGTAGGCGTCGGAGGGGAAGTTCGGGAGCAGGCTGGGAAGGATCGTCTCGGTGCCGGAGGAGGCGTTGGGGCTCGATGGACGCCACGCGAACGCGCGGCCGCCATCGACGCCGCACACGGCGCCCGTGCTACTGATGCCTCGCGCTCTGCCGTTGAGCCCGCTCGTGAGAGGAGTCACGGTGTACGTGTCGCCAAGGACAGCGTCGGCTGTGCAGAGCAGCCCGGCGACGGCGCTCAGAATAGCGGCGCGCTTCCAGATCCCAGATCCAGTGCGCATGGCCCCCCCTCGTTGGCTGAAACGAGATCGGTGTCGCGGCACTCGCGGCAAACCGTGTGGGAAACAATCCGGCATGGTCGACCCTCGAGAAAGGGGTACCAATGGACCATGCAGCGCAACCCCCTTGAAGTTGCGGCACTTAGGCATGCCGCGCGTGCAGGGAGCACGCACGCGCGGGAGCACGCACGCGCGTAAGCGAGGAGCGGGACAAGGATTACCGGGTGTTGCGGAAAGTTGGTGCGCCGCCTTGGAATCGAACCAAGAACCTACTGATTAAGAGTCAGTTGCTCTGCCAATTGAGCTAGCGGCGCACCCAGCGAGGGAAGTGAGCACCTCGCGAAAGAGCCGGGGGAATCTAGCGGCGGTTCCCCGGAGCGTCAAGCCTCGCGGCGCTCATCCGTGTGTGCCTTGGCGATGCGGCTCACCGCGTGCGTGCGAGCCGGCACACATCGCTCCGCGCCCCGGCGTCGAGCCGGACGAAGTACAGGCCGGCCGCCGCGGCGCCACCGGCGTCGTCGCGACCGTCCCACTCCAGCGAATAGCGCCCGGCGTCCTGCTCGGCGCTGCTGACCAGCGAGCGCACGACACGCCCGCTCACGTCGTAGACGCGCAGCGTGACGCGTGAGCGCTGGGCGAGGTCGTACGCGAACAGCGTGCGCGAGTGGAACGGGTTCGGCATCGCCGCATGCAGCATCGCCTGCGCACGTCCGCCATCCGCGCCGACGCCCGCGGTGTGCGTGGAGTCGTAGATGGCGCCGACGAACTCGGGGTGATCCACGAACGGGTTGCGGTTGTGCTGGTACTCGTAGATCGCGGCGTTCCGCGCCCGCTCCTTCCAGCTCACCGGGTCGCTCGTGCTCCACTGCCGGTACTGGTTCGCCGCCCACGCCAGCCATTGCGACTTGTTGGTCGCCGGGCTGCCGGGCCAGCTCGCGTCCTCGTTGAAATAGCGCGAGGAAACGTAGAACGCGCTGCGCGCGAGGTCGCCCTTGTAGCCGTCGATGGGCTCGAAGCAGGTGCCGCCGTAGCCGGGCGAGACACTGTTGCCGAGCTTGGTGCCGTTCAGCGACGTCCACGTCGCGGTGCCCACCACTCCGTAGGGGAAGTTGCCGCGCTCGCCGTTCACCTTGGAGTCGGTGGGGTAGATGATCCACAGGTCCGAGTACATGGGGAGCACGCTGCCGCCGAACCACGACTGCGGGAACGAGTGCTCGCGGTTGTAGGCGATGCCCTCGCTGCCGCCCGAGCCCAAGGGGCCGAACGCGAACTCGTAGGGTGGCGTGCCGCCCGGCACGTCGGAGTACACGTCCCACACGTTGCCGTTCGGGCGCTTGTCCGTGTTGTGGAACGCCGTCGCGGTGAACGTGTAGGAGAGCGCCGTGTGCGCCTTGATGATGTTGTGGAGCGCCACGACCAGCGCATAACCGGTGAGGCCCGAGGTGCCGTTGTAGTAGCCGGCCGGGATGCTCACGTCGACGAAGTGGAAGCCGAACGTGGCGTTCGCCGTGAACTGCGAGCCGGTGAGGTCGCCGACGCCGTTCACGGTGAGCGTGCGGTCCCCGGCAGGGATCCCGCGCACGGTGAGGGTGACGATGGAGAGCGTGGCGGGATCGCGCACCGCGTTCACCGCGACGATGCCGTTGACGCTGTAGTTGGTGGCGATCTGCGAGGTCACCGGGTCCACCGCGACGTTGAAGAACACCTCGAGCGTCGAGTCGCTCGCCTGGTAGACCGAGGTGATGACCGGGGCGCTCGCGCCGCCGCCGGTGCCGCCGACGACGTAGTTCAGGATCGGCGCCTGCACCGTGACCGAGTCGTCGGCCGCGGTGACCTGGTAGTAGACGGTCGTGCCGCCCGGCTGCGCGGGGATGGGCGAGAACGTCTGCCACTGGTCGCCCGTGGTGGGCTCCATGCTGATGACGTTCGGGAGCGAGGCGACGCTGGCGCCCCAGGCGAGTGACACGCCGTTCAGCGGGCGCGCGCTGTCGACGACGTTGGCCGACACCGTGACCGCGGTCGTGTCGAGAGGCGCGGCGGGATCGATGGCGATGCCCGAGATCACCGGGCCGGGGCCTCCCGAGCCGATCAGCGTGCCCGTCACCACGACGTTGTCGATCGATGCCTTGGGGCGCGCGCCCGAGGAGCCGGCAGGGCCGGTGCCGTTGTAGTCGTAGAAGCGGATGCGCGCCGTGGGGCAGTTCGTGAACGCCGCGGGCAGTGCCACGAGCGAGATCTGCTTCGAGAACGCGACGTTGTTCTGGAAGTTGATCACCGAGGCATCGGTCAGCTCGGTGAACGTGACACCGTCGGTGCTGGTGTACACGCGCAGCGAGCCGTTGCGATTGCCGGTGGTGTTGAACACGGTGGCGAAGTCGTAGCTCAGCGTGCCCGCGGTGACGCCGGTGAAGTCCAGGAGCAGGTCGATGGCGTCGGCGTTCAGCAGGTCGGTGGCGTTCGTGGACAGGAGCTGGATGTTGCCCACGCCCTTCTGTACGCCGCCCGAGGTGCCGGAGACGAATGCCGCCGTGCTCACCGTGATGCGCACGCCGTCGGGGATGGTGCCGGTGGCGTTGACGGGCACGGAGGCCCAGTACTGGGCGCCGATCCCGGACGCGAAGTTGTTCGTCCAGTTGCTGATGTCGGCGAAGTCCTCGGCGTAGTTCCCGCCCGCCATCGGGAACGGGACCGCCGCCAGCGCCGGCAGGGCGAAGAGGACAAGCGACAGGGCGCTCAGGATCAGACTCAGGGGACTCGGGGTGGAGGTGCGCAAGGGTGCCTTTCCGGGGGCGCTGGCCCCTGTCATGAGGAACGATTCGATCAGCGTACCGCGGCGGCGCGCGGGGAAAAAGGCGTAGAATCGTTCAGGAATGCAAGTCCGCTCGATGCCCGTCTCCCGCAGGTCCCCACTCGCGCCGATCGTCGTGGCCGCGATCGCGTGGTGCCTGGCGTTGCCGGTCGCCCCGGCTTCTGCCCAGGCGCCGGCGTGGGTCCAGTTCGCCCCGCCGGCATCGGTCGGCCTGCACGTCCGGGATTCCCGGCGGGATCGGGAGATCTTCTTCGATGAGCAGGGCCTGCTCGCGGTCCCCGACCGGCCCACCATCGAATGGCAGCGGATCTGGTCGGGAACGAATCCCGCATCCCCCCAGCG
>DATLUU010000276.1:0-4889 GCA_035577885.1 Verrucomicrobiia bacterium | reverse complement strand
ATACGTTCGGCTTTCGCGGCGAGGCAATGCCCAGCATCGCCGCGGTGAGCCGGATGAGGCTGGTGTCGCGCCCCGCCGCGAGCGAGGCGGCGGCGTTCGTGCGCGTGGACGGCGGCGAGGTGGTGGAGCGCGGGCTCATCGCGCGTGCACCCGGCACCACGGTCGAGGTGCGCGACCTGTTCCACAACACGCCGGCGCGGCGGAAGTTCCTGAACTCGCCGACGGGCGAGCTGCGCGCGGCGCTGCGCATGGTGGAGAGCTATGCGCTCGCGCGGCCGGGAACGGGCTGGCGGTTCGTCGTCGACGGCCGCGAGCGTTTCGCGTGGGCGCCGGCGGGATCGCACCGCGAGCGCGCGGCGCAGGTGTGGGGCGCGAGCCACGCCGAGCAGCTGCTCGAGGCGACGCTGCAGCGCGGCGGCTACGCGGTGAGCGCGCTGCTCGGACTGCCCGAGCACGCGCGCGCCACGCGCGAAGGCCAGGTGCTGCTCGTGAACGGCCGCTGGGTGCTGAGCCCGGCGCTGTCGCAGGCGCTCCGCCACGCGTACGGCAACCTGCTTCCGACCGGGCGTTTCCCGGCCGCGGTGGTGTGGCTCACCGTGCCGCCGGATCGACTGGACGTGAACGTGCACCCGACGAAACGGGAAGTGCGCTTCGCGGACGAGGACACCGTGTTCTCGATCGTGGCCGCGGTGTGCGCGCAGCCGCTCGCCACGATCCACCCGCCGTTCGCCATAGTCGGTGGCCCTGGCACAGGCGCGACCTATCCGGCAGCGAGCGAAGCGAGCGGCGTGTCGACGTCGCCGCGCGTGCGCGAAGGCGCGGGTGATATTTCCGGGGGCCAGATGCCGCTGCTGCTCCCGGTCGCGGGCGGCGATCCGCGCGCCGAGCTCTCATCCGCTTTCGCAGCGCCAGCGCCGGTGAACGTGCCCGCGCCGGTCGTTCCCGAGCCCGCGGATGCCGCCGCGCCGCGCGAGGGCGAGATCTGGCAGCTGCATCGCACGTACATCCTCGCCCCGGTGCGCGACGGGCTCGTCATCGTCGACCAGCACGCGGCGCACGAGCGCATCCTGTTCGAGGAGGCGCTCGAACGCCTGCGCGGCGTGCGCGCGGCGTCGCAGGGCCTGCTCTTCCCGGCGCTCGTGGACCTGCCGCGCTCGCGCTTCGAGCTGCTGCTCGAGGTGGGCGAGCACCTGAAGCAGCTGGGCTGGGACGTGATGGCGATGTCGCCGCCCACGGTGGTGATCCGCGGCGTGCCGGGCGCGTTCCGCATCGAGCAGCCGGGCCATCTCCTGGAGCAGGTGCTGGATGGCATCGTCGAGCGCGGGCCGACCGCACAGGACCAGCTGCTCGAGCGCGTCGCCGCGTCGCACGCCTGCCACACCGCGATCCGCGCCGGCGACCCGCTCTCGCCGGAGGCGATGCGCCGGCTCGTGGACCGGCTCTTCGCCACGTCGCTGCCGCACGGCGACCCGCACGGGCGCCCGACGTTCGTGCGCCTGGAGCTCTCCGACCTTCACCGGCGCTTCGGGCGCAGCTAACTCGCGTGCCGCGCACGGTCGTGGCGCTCGTCGGTGCCACCGCGACGGGCAAGACCGCGCTCGCCGAGACGCTCGCCGCGCGACTGGTCGGCGAGGTGGTGTGCGCCGACGCCCGCCAGGTGTTCCGCGAGCTGGAGAAGGGCACCGGCAAGCCCACGCCCGCGGAGCGGGCGGTACTCCCGCACCATCTGTTCGACTGGCTCTCGCTCGGAGAGCGTCCCACGGCGGGCGGCTGGGCGCGCGCCGCGGCCTCGGTGTGCGAAGGCTGCTTCGCTCGCGGCACCGTGCCGGTGCTCGTGGGCGGCTCGGGGCTCTACGTGGAAGCGCTCCAGCGCGGGCTCCATCCCGAGCCGCCCGCGGACACCGGCGTGCGCGCGCGCCTGCAGCGCGAGTGCGAGTCGGCCGGCGTGGAGGCGATGCACGAGCGGTTGACCCGGCTGGATCCCGACGCCGCGCGCTCGCTCAAGCCGCGCGACCGCCAGCGCGTGCTGCGCGCGCTCGAGGTGGTGGAGGTGAGCGGGCACACGCTCGGCTGGTGGCGCGAGCACGCGCGCGAAACGCCGCTCGTCGCCGACTGGCGCGCGTTCCAGATCGTCGTCGAGCCGGGGGTGTTGCGCGCGCGCATCGCCGAGCGCACCGAGGCGATGTGGCGCGATGGCCTGCTCGAGGAGACGCGCGCGCTGGTGGCCGCCGGCAAGCAGGAGGCGCTGCGCCGGCTCTCGGCGATCGGCTACGACGAGGCGCTCGAGGTGCTGAGCGGAAGGCTCGCGCCGGAGGCGGCGAGGCAGGCGATCTCGCTCCGTACCGCACAGCTCGCCAAGCGCCAGCGCACCTGGTTCCGCCACCAGCTTTCGGCAGCCGCGATCGATGCGACCGCGGGGGCGCTTGAGCCGGCCGTGATCGACGCGGTGCTGGAGGCCGTAGGTCGCTGAGCGCGATGTGGTTGGCGGACCGGAGCGAATGCGAACTCCGACAGGGTCCACTTCATAATTCCATTGCTTGTCGGTGAGGTCGGGGTATCGTCAGGCGTGCTGGACGGCGTGAGGACACACGCAGGCCGGCGTGGTCGGCTCCCGGTGGCCGAACCTTCGCACCCCGTACCCCCATCCGCAGGGGCGCTCGCCCCGTCCCCGTGGATCCGTGACCGGCGTCCGCGCTTGCTCGGCGCGGATCCCATGTACCGAAACCGGTCCGCCGTCGGGTCGCTGCCCCGCGCGCGCGATCGGTGGGGAGGAGCCCCATGCGTTCGAGCCTCAGCAGCTGCACCGTGGCCGCGATCCTACTCGTGGTTTCCGCGAGCATCCCCGCACCCGCCCGGGCGCAATCGGAGACCGGACAGCCCGGCGAGCAGCTGCGCAACGCGCAGTTCGTGAAGAAGCTGCTCGGCTCACGCGTCCAGCGTCTGCGCTCGTCCGCGGGGCCGGACCCGGACACCGTGTACGTCGGCAAGTCGTACACCGACCACACCGGGCCCGAGAACTACTGGAACATCTACACCGGCGACTACCTCCCCGGCCTGAACCACAGCACGAACGCGGTCTGGGATTGGGACAACACGGTGGGCATCCAGGCCCCGGATTCACTCATGGGCTGGTGGCCCTACTTCCGCGAGTACAACTCGACCGGCGGGCTCACGCTCACGGACGACCAGCGGCCGTGGTGGGCGCTCGACTACGGCAACTACGGCAGCTACATCATCAAGGCTCAATCCTCGGCTCGGCGCACGTTCGGCGTCGTGAGCTACTGGCACGACGATCCGGGCAAGAACGCCGGCACCGCGGTCGGCTGGGCGCCGCTCTCGGGTACGCGCTCGGCGTGGTGCGGGATGCGCCAGCACGGTGACCTGACGGTGAAGGACCCGGTCACCGGCAACTACTATTCAGAAGACGCCGTGTCCATCTCCGGGGACGGCGGGATCGCCGGCGGCGGCGGGATCAAGCTGTTCCCCGGCTACCTGGATCAGATGGACCAGCTGCTCTACCGCGACATCGACATGCTGCCGAGCCAGTCGCTCACGGTGTCGTTCCTCTACCGCACGCGCATGTCGACGAGCATCGGCACCTCGGCGACCACGCGCACCGGCTGGTTCCACGGCGATCCGCTCGCCGTGACGGCGGGCAACTTCATCTCCAGCTCCGCCGCGGGTGCCAACGCGCCGCAGGACTCGTTCATGGTCTACGTGGGCGCGCCGGTGAACGACGCGGCGTGCGTCTATTCGGACGGCGTCACGCGCACGGTCTACGACAAGCAGCGGCGCTGGTTCTCCGAGGTGTTGAAGATCTTCGGCCCCGGCGCCAACTACTTCGAGATCTTCAAGGCCACCGGCAACAACCCGGCCGACACGCTGGCGGCCACGCCCACACCCTCGTCGGGCGCGATCGTGGTGCCCTCGGCGACCATCAGTAGCATCCTGGGCGGCGTCGCTGGGCAGGTGCGGCTCGTGTTCCGCTGCAAGACGAACCGCGGGTTCTCGGACGGCGACAACCGCAACAGCGGATACACGTCGTTCGGGCGCGGGGCGGTCGAGGTGGACGACGTCACCATCGACAAGGGCTCGGGCGCGGTGGTGATCGGAAACTTCGAGACGCCGCAGCAGGGCGGTGTCCATGCCATCGACAACCGCTTCCCGTTGCCCCCGGGGCTTGCGACCACCGACGTCTGGCGTACGACCGCCAAGGCGCCTCCGGCGCGCATGCATGTCGAGTCGATCTCGAACCTCACGTACAACGACCTCTGCGGCTCGGTGAACTCGCCGAATCGGACGTGCAATATCGGCGGCCTGATCGTGACGCCCGGGAACCACGACGACGGTGAGAACATCGGCGACTCGCGGTTCACGGCCTGGCGCGAGTGCATGGATTACATCATGTCGCCCACGATCAACCTGGTGGGCAAGGGCGTGGGCGGCGCGACGCCGAACGCGATGGGCATCACCAGCAGCATCGCGAACGCCTCCGACGACATCATCCTCTGGTACGACCTCTACGCGGGCGCCGCGAACCTGTCGTTCACCGGCATCAGCTGGGTGTGGGGCTACCAGGCGTTCCCGGGCATTTCGACGAACGGGTCGAAGGAGTGGGGCAACCGGCAATACCCGGGGTTCATCGTCTTCAACCCTGAGCCGCAGTGCTTCACCGATTTCGAGCCGTTCGCGGGCGACGGGTTCCCGCTCAGATCGATCAATTTCGGCGTGCCGGACTCGCTCCATCTGCTGATGGGCGTCACGCAGCAGTGCTTCCGCTTCGCCATCTCGCTCGGGTGCAACTCGAACGACGGGATGTACTTCGACAACATCTCGCTGGCGTTCGTCGACCTGCCGGGCGTACCGGGGCAGGCCAGCGCTACCAGCAC
>DATLUU010000275.1:0-5595 GCA_035577885.1 Verrucomicrobiia bacterium | reverse complement strand
TACTCGCGGCTGCTCGAGGCGACGCGCGGCCAGCTCACGCGGCGCTGGCGTACGGGCTCGCCACTGCGACTGCTCGCCCACTGGGTGCTCCGCTCCGTGCTGCCGAATGCGGCACGCGTGGCGCAGGCAGCCGACTTCCTGCGCATGGGCCAATCCGGCCCGCTCGGGGCGTTCCTTGGCACTGGGATCGCACGCGCGCTGATGCCGCGGTTCGCGAAGCAGGGGCTGGCGATGACGCCAGCGCTCAAGCCCCGTCGCGAGCGAGCGCTCGAGGTGGTGGCACCAAGGCTGCCCGCGGGCGCGCGCATGGAGTCGCGCGCCGACGCGCTCGTCTTCCACCCGGCGGGGAGCGCCAAGGGCCATGTCGCGTTCCACACCTCGTGCATCATGCCGGCGATGTTCCCGGAGCAGAACCACGAGAGCGTGCGGCTCATGGTGCTCGCCGGCGTGCGCGTGACCGTGCCGCGCGCGCAGACCTGCTGCGGCGCGCTGCAGGCGCATGCGGGCCTGCGCCGTGACGCGAAAGCGCTGGGGGCGAAGAACGCGCGCGCGTTCGCGGGCTCCTTCGACTTCGTGGTCTCCAACTCCGCCGGCTGCGGGGCGGCGCTGCGAGAGACCGGTCACCTGGTGGACGCGGGCACCGACGCGGAGGCCGCGGCGAAGCTCTCGGAGAAGACCCGCGACGTCGCCGAGATCCTCGCGCACTACAACCTGCCGGTACCGCCTGCACCGTTGCACGCGACGGCGGATGGCACGAAGCCGCTGCGCGTCACCTACCACGATGCCTGCCACCTGGCGCACGCGCAGCGCGTGCGCGAGGCGCCGCGCCGGCTCCTGCGCTCGCTCCCGGGCGTGGAGCTGGTGGCGCTCCCCAACTCGGACTGGTGCTGCGGCAGCGCGGGCGTCTACAACCTCACCCATCCCGACATGGCCGACGCGCAGCTCGTGGGCAAGCTGGACGCGGTCGCGAGCGTGGCACCGGAAGTGGTCGTGGCCTCGAACCCGGGCTGCCTGCTGCACATGCGCCGCGGCGCCAAGGAGCGCGGCATGACGCCGCGGTTCGTCCACCTGGTGGAGCTGCTCGGGGAGGCGTTCCCCACGGGCGGTGCGCGCGCGTGACGCCGCCGACCGTCTCGCGCCGCGCCGTGGCGGCGCTGTTCCTCGAGCGCCAGTGGCTCGACCGTCCGCGCCAGCGGAAGCTCTCGGCCGCCCATCTCGCTGGATTCGCCGCGCAGACCTGCGGCGTGCAGATCGACTCCGTGAACGTGGTCGACCGCGCGCACCAGCTCACGCTCTGGAGCCGGTTCGGCGAGTACGACCGCGCCAAGCTCGAGCGCCTGATCTACAAGCAACGCGTGCTGTTCGAGTACTTGACGCACGTGGCGTGCTTCGTCGACGCGCGCGACCTGCCGTTCCACAAGGCGATCATGGTCGACACGCCGAATCGGTTCGAGCGCCGGCATCGCGGCTGGCTGCGCAAGCAACGCGACATGATCGAGGAGGTGGACCGCACCATCGCCGAGCGCGGGCCGCTCGGGAACGCCGACTTCGGCCAGGAGAAGAAGCCCGGCGAGCGCGGCGGCTGGTGGAGCTGGCGGCCGAGCACGCACGCGCTCGACTATCTCTTGAAGGCGGGGCGCATCGGCGTGCACTCGCGCGTCCACTTTCACAAGCGCTACGCCAGCCTGCCCAAGGTGCTGCCGCGGTTCGCGGACACCAAGCCCATCCCGCTCGAGCAGGCGTATCGCGAGCGGATGACGCGCTCGCTCGCGGCCATGGGCGCTGCCTCGATGGCCGACCTGCGCGCCTACTGGACGTGGCCGATGTGGCCCATGCCCGAGCAGCGCGCCACACTCAAGAAGCTGATCGACGAGGACGTCGTGAGCGAGGTGAAGGTCGAGGGCGAGAAGTCGCCGTGGTACGCGCTCTCTGCCGACGTGAGAGCGCTGGCGGCCGCGGGTCGCAAGCGCGCCGGCTCGCTCGGCACCGCGCTGTTGTCGCCGTTCGATTCGTTCCTCTGGCACCGCGAGCGCGTGCACGGGTTGTGGCGCTACTTCTATCGCATCGAGATCTACGTTCCGGGCCACAAGCGCCAGCACGGCTACTACAGCCTGCCGGTCCTACACGACGGCCAGCTCGTCGCGCGGATCGACCTGAAGACACACCGCGAACGCGGCGTGCTCGAGGCGAAGCACGCGCACTTCGAGCCCTGGTTCGCCGCGGGCGAGGCGCCGCCCGGCGTGTCGTGGGGCGCGATCGATCGCGACCAGGCCATCGCCGGGATCGGCGAGGCGCTGCGCTCGCTCGCCCGGCACGTGGGCGTCGAGCGTGTGAGCCTCGCCCGCACCACCCCCGCCCGTTTGAAGCCCGCCCTCGCTGGTGCGCTTCCGTCCTGACGGCGCGCACGCGCGTGTGGTAGTCAGACGACATGGGCCGCGAAGCGACGTGCAGCGCCCGGCTCGGGCGCGAGGCTGGCGAGGGGAAGGCGCTCCTCGAGACCGATGACGTGATCTTCCGCGGCGACTTCCGCGCGCGCGTGCCCTTGCGCGAGATCTCCGACGTCCGAGCGAGTCGCGGCATCCTCAAGCTCACCTGGCCCGGCGGCACGCTGGCGCTCTCGCTGGGGCCTGCGGCGGAGAAGTGGGCCGAGGCGATCCGGCATCCGAAGAGCGTGGTGGAGAAGCTGGGTGTGAAGCCCGGTACCAAGGTCGCGGTGCTCGCCGGCTTCGATGCCGGCTTCCTGCGCGACGTCGCCGGCGCGCTCGGCGCCCAACCACTCACGCGCGCGACCAAGGGCTGCGACCTGGTTTTCGTCCTGCTCGCGCGGCCCGGCGACGAGGCGAAGGTGGCGAAGCTCGCCCCCGCGATCGAACCCGCCGGCGGCGTCTGGGCCGTCTACCCGAAGGGCCGGCGCGACCTCTCGGAAGACACGGTCAGGGCGGCGGCGAAGCGGTCCGGGCTCGTGGACGTGAAGGTGGTGCGCTTCTCCGACGCCCTGGGCGCGCTCAAGCTGGTCATCCCCAGGGCGAAACGAGGCTGAGTCGGCGATTGCCCCGGGGCCTCGCCGCCCCGTAGAATTGGCGGGCCAGCGAAGCATCCCGACCGGGGACCTTGCCCGCCCTCATGCACCTTCGCCTCCACCACCTCCTGCTCATCCCGGTCCTCTCGGCGATCGCGTTCGTGCCGCATGCGCCGCGGCCGGAGCGTGCGCGAGCCGAGGAGAGCGACGCGCCCTCCGACTACTTCTATCGCCAGCGCGCGATGGCCGACGGCACCATCCCCAGCGATCGGATCGCCGCCGCGGTGGAGCAGCTCCAGTTCGAGCGCGCGCTCGCCGAGCAGCAGCTCACGACCAGCTCGCCGCAGGACTGGGTACCGATCGGGCCGTACGCGATCGGCGGTCGCGTCAACGCGATCGTCGCCAGCCTCTACGGAGCGCCCGCCTACCTCGGCTCGGCGAACGGCGGCGTGTGGCGCTCGCAGGACGGCGGGTTCACCTGGCTGCCGCTCACCGATCGCCTGGGGCTCTCCTCCATCGGCTCGCTGGCGCTGAACCCGCTCAACGCGAACACGGTGTGGTGCGGCACCGGCGACGCCAACGCCACGCTCGACGGCTACGACGGCACCGGGCTCTACGTGTCACGCGACGGCGGCACCAGCTGGATCTACCGCGGCCTGCGCGAGACCGCGCACATCGCCGCGGTGGCCGTGGATCCCACGGACACGAACCGCATTTACGTGGGTGCCATGGGCAAGGCGTTCACCACCGACTCCAACCGCGGCTTCTACCGGAGCTTGAACGGCGGGGCGACGTGGACACGCACGCTGTACGTGAGCGACAGCACCGGCGTCTCCGACATCGACATCAACCCCGCGCACCCCGAGACGGTCTACTGCTCGACCTGGGAGCGCGTGCGCCGCCTGCGTTACCGGCGGGCGTTCGGCGCCGAGTGCGCAGTGTGGCGGAGCGCCGACGGCGGCGGCACCTGGACCAAGATCGTGAACGGCCTGCCGCCCGCGGGCGACAACCTCGGCCGCATCGCCATCGCCGTGGCGCCGTCGCGGCCGTCGCGCATCTACGCCTCGGTGACGAGCGGCGCCATCGGCGGTTACACCGGGCTCGGGCTCTACCGCAGCGAGGACGGCGGCCAGACGTGGTTGCGCGTGGACGGGAGCGCCGCCCACCACAACGCGTTCGGCGGCTTCAGCTGGTACTTCGGGATGCTCGAGGTCTCGCCCCTCGACCCCGACGAGGTGTGGATCGGCGGCGTGCGCCTGCTGCACTCGACCGACGGTGGCCTCTCGCTCGACGACGTCACCGGGACGCTGCACGTGGACCACCACGCGCTGTGGATGGACCCGGTCGATCCCACGCACGTCTTCCTCGGCAACGACGGCGGGTTCTACTTGCGCTCGGGCGGCACGTGGCAGAAGTCGTTCAACCTGCCCATCACCCAGTTCTATGCCGGCACCGTGGACCCGCTGAACGTGGACAAGGTGCTGGGCGGCGCGCAGGACAACGGCACGAGCAAGACCGAGTCCGGCGCGTTCGGCTGGGCCGGGATCCTGGGCGGCGACGGGTTCGAGTGCCTGGTGAACCCGCCCGGCTCGGGCACCATCTTCGCCGAGTGGCAGTACTGCTGCGACCAGAGCGGGCTCAGGCGCTCCACCAACAACGGCGCCTCGTACAGCGGCACCACCGGCTGGGTGAGCACCGACCGCTTCAACTGGAACACGCCGTACGTGGCGAGCCCGAAGAACCCGAACACGATGATCGCCGGCAGCCATCGGGTCTACAAGAGCACCAACAACGGCGTGACCTGGGCGCCGGTGAGCGGCGACCTGACGAGCGGCCCGGGCGCCCAGGTGAACTACGGCACCATCACCACGGTGGCGATCTCGGCCGCGGACACGACCCTCTATGTCGCCGGCACCGACGACGGCCACGTCTGGCGCTCGCAGAACGGCGGCGGCGCGTGGGAGGAGATCACCGCCGGTCTGCCCGCCGCCTACGTCACGCACGTGACCGCCGACCCGCTCGATCCACAGACCCTCTACGTCACCCATTCGGGCTTCGGCGAGGACCAGCACGATCCGCGCGTCTTCCGCAGCACCAATCGCGGCAACACCTGGACGTCGATCTCCGGCAACCTGCCGGACGCGCCCGTCAACGACTTGATCGTCGACCCCCTGGCGACCTCGACGCTCTATGCCGGGACCGACCTCGGCGTGTTCGTCACCCGGAACCTCGGCCAGACCTGGACCGCGCTCGGGGGGTACATGCCGACCCAGCCCGTCTGGGACCTCGAGCTCCACCAGGCGAGCCGCAGGCTCTATGCATTCACCCACGGACGGTCCGTATGGATGCTCGACCTTGGTACCGTTCCGCTCGCCGTTCCCACGTCGACGAGCGGCTCTCGGCTCGCGCTCTCGGCGCCTTCGCCGAACCCGTCGCGGGCCGCTTCGAGGCTCGAGATGACGCTGGCCACGAGCGCCCAAGTCGATGTGAGCGTGTTCGATGCGGCGGGGCGTCGGATCCGGTTGCTGGCGCATGGAACGCTCGCCCAGGGTCGCCACGAGATCGCCTGGGACGCT
>DATLUU010000274.1:0-4844 GCA_035577885.1 Verrucomicrobiia bacterium | reverse complement strand
AAGACGTCGAAGCGCAAGACCTTCCCGTCCTACGTCGTGGTCGAGATGCTGTTGAACAACGAGACGCGGCACCTGGTGCAGAACGTGCCCGGGGTGACGCGGTTCGTGGGTTCGGGCACCCGCGAGGTGCCGCTCAAGGAGAACGAGGTCCGGCGCCTGCTGGGCCAGATGGAGACGAGCAAGACACGCCCCGCGCCGACGGTGCAGTTCCACGTCGGGGACCACGTGCGCATCAGCGACGGTCCCTTCAGCGCGTTCACGGGTGTGGTGGACGAAGTCAACAACGAGCGCGGCAAGGTGAAGGTGATGGTCAGCATCTTCGGTCGCGCGACGCCGGTGGAACTGGACTTCCTCCAGGTCCAGCCGGTCTAGCGACGAGGAGACGTTCGATGGCGAAGCCGATCACCGCCATGGTCAAGCTGCAGTGCAACGCGGGGGCTGCCACGCCGGCGCCGCCCGTGGGCCCGGCCCTGGGCCAGCACGGCATCAACATCATGGAGTTCTGTAAGCAGTTCAACGCCCGTACGCAGGGCCAGCAGGGCCTCGTGATCCCGGTCATCATCACCGTCTACAGCGACCGCTCGTTCACGTTCGTCACGAAGACCCCGCCTGCCGCCGTACTGCTCAAGAAGGCCGCGGGCCTGGAGAAGGCGTCCGGTGTGCCGAACCGCAACAAGGTCGGCAAGGTCACGAAGAAGCAGGTGCGAGAGATCGCCGAGCTGAAGGCGCCCGATCTGAACTCCGCATCGGTCGAAGCGGCCGAGCGGATGGTGCTGGGGACGGCGCGCAGCATGGGGATCGAGCTCGCGGACTAGCAGGTAGCGAATTGCGCGCGGAACGCCAGGCCGGTCCGCGCGACGGGGATCGCGGCACGAATGCCGTGGTGCGGCCCCGCGAGATGGGTGGCGCCACGTCCCGGATGCCACCCGAATCGCCTGGAGGGAAGGAACCGGAATGGTCCGGATGGACAAGGAGTCTGCGGAACGGCTGCTGAAGGGCAAGAGCCCGCGCGAGATCTACGAGCTCGTGCGCGGTCTCGTCGAGAAGTCGCCCGACGCGAAGTTCCAGGACTTGTTCGAGACCCTCGACTGGGTGGTGCAGCAGGGCTACGCCACGGCCGAGGAGCTCGAGGCTGTCGAGGAAGATAACAACTGAGGTTGCGCTGAGCACGGGTGCGACCGGCCGGGCCGTTCCGTCCCTTCGCGGGCGGACGACCGGGACCGGCGGGTCACATCCGGGCTGGCGGCAGCATCCGCTGCGAGACGTATGCGCAGGAGACTTTCCACTCCGAACACGTGGGAGTGGCGGCATCGAGCCGTCACGATGGGACCACGGGAGGAAGCATGGCGAAGCACGGTAAGCGTTACCGCGCGGCCTTCGACCTCACGAACAAGGCCGGCCTGGTGAAGAACCTCGCCGAGGCCGTGAAGCTCGTGAAGGCAACGGCGCGCGCCAAGTTCGACGAGACCATCGTCATCTCGTCGCACCTGGGCGTCGACCCCCGCCACTCGGACCAGCTGGTGCGCGGCACGGTGGTGCTGCCGCACGGCACGGGCAAGAGCCTGCGCGTGCTGGTGCTGGCCAAGGGCGAGAAGGTCAAGGAGGCGCTCGCTGCGGGCGCCGACCACGCCGGGAGCGAGGAGTTCGTGAAGAAGATCCAGGAGGGCTGGCTGGACGTCGACGCGATCGTCGCCACGCCCGACATGATGGGTGAGGTCGGCAAGCTCGGCCGCGTCCTCGGACCCCGCGGCCTGATGCCGAATCCCAAGAGCGGGACGGTGTCGTTCGACGTGACCAAGGCGGTGAACGAGCTGAAGGCGGGCAAGATCGAGTTCCGCGTGGACAAGGGCGCCAACGTGCACGCTCCGGTGGGCAAGGCGTCGTTCAGCGAGGACAAGCTGTTGGAGAACGCGAAGGCGTTTCTCAGGGAACTGATGCGCGCGAAGCCCTCCGGCGCCAAGGGCCACTACGTGAAGAGCCTCACCATGAGCTCCACGATGGGCCCGGGCATCACCCTCGACGCATCGGCCGTCACGGCCGAGATGGCCTAGGAGGACCGATGCCCACCCCGCAGAAAGAAGCCATCCTCAAGGACACGCAGGGCCGCATCGCCGACGTGCGCGGCATCTACCTCGCGGACTTCACCGGCATGACCGTGCTCAGCATCTCGCTCCTGCGCAAGCGCTGCCGCGAGCAGGGCGTTCAGTTCCGCGTCATCAAGAACACGCTGCTGAAGCGCGCGTTCAACGAACGCGGCATCAAGGAGCTGGACCCGCACCTGGTCGGCCCCACCGGCCTCGTGTTCAGCCCGGTGAACGAGATGGCGCCGGCCAAGATCCTCTCGGACTTCGCCAAGGAGTTCGAGAAGCCGCGCGTCAAGGCCGCCGTCGTCGACGGCCGGCTGTACGACACCAAGGCCATCGCCACGCTCGCCAAGCTGCCGAGCCGCGAGGTGCTGCTGAGCCAGTTGATCGGCACGTTCGTCGCCCCGATGAGCAGCTTCCTCGGCGCGATCAACGCCCTGCTCGCCACGCCGGCGAACATGGCGGACGCGTTGGCGAAGGAGAAGGCCAAAGCTTCCTGAAAACGAAACCATCCCCGGGCGAGAAGCCCGGCCTCGATTTCTCACAGCGCCGGCGACGGCGACCCGTAAAGCAAGGAGATCAGTAGCCATGGCGAACTCGATCGATCAGGTGCTCGACCTCATCGGCAACATGACGGTGCTCGAGCTGTCGGAGTTGAAGACCAAGTTCGAGGACAAGTTCGGCGTCACGGCGGCCGCGCCGATGATGGCGATGCCGATGGGCGGCGGTGCCGGCGGCGCTGCCGCGGCCGCGGTCGAGGAGAAGACGGAGTTCACGGTCGTGCTGACGGGCGCCGGCGACAAGAAGATCCAGGTCATCAAGGTCGTGCGCGAGCTCACCGGCCTGGGCCTCAAGGAGGCGAAGGACCTGGTGGACGGCGCGCCGAAGCCGGTGAAGGACGGCGTGTCCAAGGAAGACGCCGCGAAGATGAAGGCGGCACTGGAGGAGCAGGGCGCCACCGTCGAGATCAAGTGATCCGCGACCTCCCTTGAAGTTTTTCGTTCCCCCGCGAACCCGGTCCCCAAAGTGGGCCCGGGGTCGCGGCGTCGGAGCGTGATTCTGTTAGAAAGGCGGTAAGCAATTGAAGACGGCACGTCGCCTGGATCGGAAGAGCTTCTCGAAGATCGACGCGCAGTGGAATCTGCAGATTCCGAACCTGCTCGAGGTCCAGCTGAAGAGCTTCCGCGACTTTCTGCAGATGGACGTGGACCCGATGCGGCGCCGCAACGAGGGCCTGCAGGAGGTGTTCACCGGGGTGTTCCCGATCTCCGACGCGCGCGAGCTGTTCGCGCTCGAGTTCGTCGCCTACGAGATCGGGGAGCCCAAGTACTCGATGGACGAGTGCGTCGAGCGTGACCTCACGTTCTCGGCGCCCCTGAAGGCGCGGCTGCGCCTCAACACGCGCGAGGAAGTGGACGGCGTCAAGCGCGACAAGGACGTCATCGAGCAGGAGGTCTACCTCGGCGAGCTGCCGCTCATCACCGACAGCGGCACGTTCATCATCAACGGCGCGGAGCGCGTCATCGTGTCGCAGCTCCACCGCTCGCCGGGCGTGTTCTTCGACGAGATGACGCACCCGAACGGCAAGCAGCTCTACAACGCCCGCATCATTCCCTACCGCGGGTCGTGGGTGGAGTTCTCGCTCGACGTGAACGACATCATGCACGTGCACATCGACCGCAAGCGCAAGCTGCCGGTCACCGTGCTGCTGCGCGCGTTGGGCTTCGTGTCCGACCGCGAGATCCTCGAGCTCTTCTACGAGAAGGAGACGCTCGAGGTGAAGGGCAAGAAGGCGGAGGGCGCGCTCGGGCGCATCTGCGGCCAGGACCTCATGGACGAGGCCACGGGCGAGATCCTGCTCGAGGCGAACGAGGACATCACCGCCGAGAAGGTCGAGATCCTGAAGAAGTCGGGTCTCGACGCGCTCGAGGTGTTCATCATTCCGCACCAGGACGAGGCGGACCTCGTCCGCAACACGCTGCGGAAGGACCAGACCAAGTCGCAGGAGGAAGCGCTCCACAGGATCTACAACCTGCTCCGCCCGGGCGAGCCGCCGCGGGCCGACTCGGC
This sequence comes from Verrucomicrobiia bacterium, assembly GCA_035577885.1. Taxonomy (GTDB): domain Bacteria; phylum Eisenbacteria; class RBG-16-71-46; order RBG-16-71-46; family RBG-16-71-46; genus JAIOPA01. The sequence goes on along the minus strand of DATLUU010000274.1, from coordinate 690 downwards.
GCGCGAGATCCTGAACAAGCTGTTCTTCAACCCCAAGCGCTACGACCTGGCGCGCGTCGGCCGCTACAAGCTGAACCAGAAGCTGCCGCACGAGTTCCTGCTCCCGGGTCGCGACGTGCGGAAGAAGCTGGGCCTGGGCGTGCCGGACCTGAACCACACCACGCTCTGCCGCGAGGACTTCATCGTCATCATCAAGTACCTGGTGCTGCTCCGCACCGGCGGCGCGATGTCGACGGACGCGGGGGAGGAGCCGGCGGTCACGGACGACATCGACCACCTCGGCAACCGGCGCGTGCGCTCGGTGGGCGAGCTGCTCGCGAACCAGTTCAACATCGGACTGGCGCGCATGGCCCGCATCATCCGCGAGCGCATGTCGCTCCAGGACCAGGAGCAGATCACGCCGACCGATCTCGTGAACTCGCGCACGATCTCGGCGGTGATCCAGAGCTTCTTCGGCTCCTCGCAGCTGTCGCAGTTCATGGACCAGACGAACCCGCTCGCGGAGCTGACGAACAAGCGCCGGCTCTCGGCGCTCGGACCCGGCGGCCTGACGCGGGACCGCGCCGGCTTCGAAGTGCGTGACGTGCACTACACGCACTACGGCCGCGTGTGCCCGATCGAGACGCCGGAAGGCCCGAACATCGGACTCATCTCGTCGCTCTCGACCTACGCCAAGGTGAACGAATTCGG